>CAYRGA010000028.1:0-17662 GCA_964423705.1 uncultured Oscillospiraceae bacterium | reverse complement strand
ATATATAGCTAATGGAAAATTTATAAATAGGGGGATCCTAAACAAATGAAATTACTTAAAAACGAAACAATTGAAAAAAACACCGTAAAGCTTACTATCGAAATCGACAAGGAAGCTTTTGATGCGGCTGTTTTAAAGTCTTACAAGAAGAATGTTAAGCAAATCGCCATTCCGGGCTTCAGAAAAGGTAAAGCACCGAAAAACATTATCGAAAGATATTACGGCGAAGGTGTGTTCTATGAGGATGCTGTAAACTTTGTATGCCCCGATGCATATGAATTTGCAGTTAAGGAAGCCGGTATTGAACCGGTTGACAGACCTGAAATTGACATCGAAACCATAGGCGAGGGCAAAGACCTTGTTATCACAGCTACCGTAACGGTTAAACCTGAGGTAGAGCTTGGTGATTACATGGGTGTATCTGCAGAAAAGAAAAACTACAGAACAAAGATTGCCGATGTTGACGCTGAATTAAAGGCCGCTCAGGAGAAAAATGCTCGTATGATTAACATCGAGGACAGACCTGTTAAGAAGGGTGACTTCACAGTTATCGATTACGAAGGATTCGTAGACGGTGTCGCTTTTGCGGGCGGCAAGGCTGAAGGTCAGAACCTTGAAATCGGAAGCGGACAGTTTATTCCTGGCTTTGAAGATGCACTTGTAGGTGCCGAAATAGGTAAGGAAACAGAAATAAACGTTACCTTCCCCGAGGAATACCATGCAGAGGAATTAAAGGGTAAGCCGGCTGTGTTTAAGGTAACCGTTAAGAGCATTCAGGAAAAAGAGCTTCCGGAGCTTAACGATGAGTTTGCAAAGGACGTAAGTGAATTTGACACATTTGAAGAATATAAAAATGATGTTAAGGCTAAATTGGATAAAGCCAATGCAGACAAAACAGCTGCTGAATACGAAGGTAATGTAATTCAGGTTGTTACAGATGCTGCAAAGGTAGATATTCCCCAGTGCATGATAGATGCCCGCATTGAAGATTTGATAAGAGATTTCGGATACAGACTCTCATCACAGGGACTCAGCCTTGAACAGTATATGCAGTATACAGGTACTACTCCGGATGCGTTTAAGGAGCAGTTCAAGGAGCAGGCTGAAAGCCAGGTTAAAACAAATTTGGTTCTCGGCGAGATAGCTAAGCGTGAAAACATCGAGGTTACCGATGAGGACGTAGAGGCTGAATTTGAGAATATGGCTAAAATCTACGGTATGGAAGTAGATAAGCTTAAAGAATTTATACGCGACGGTGAAAGAGAAAATCTTAAAGAGGAGCTCAAAATTAAGAAAGCTGTCAATAAGATTGTTGACGCGGCTAAGGTTAAGAGAGCTACCAAGAAAAAGGAGGATAACGAATAATTATGAGTTTAGTGCCTATGGTTGTTGAGCAAACCAACAGAGGAGAGCGTTCATATGATATTTATTCAAGACTTTTAAAGGATAGAATCATTTTCCTCAGTGACGAGGTAAATGATGTTACGGCAAGCTTGGTGGTTGCGCAGATGTTGTTTTTGGAAGGCGAAGACCCCGAAAAGGATATTAATTTGTATATTAACAGTCCCGGCGGCTCCATCACATCAGGTATGGCGATATATGATACCATGCAGTATATAAAGTGTGACGTTTCTACGATATGCATTGGTATGGCAGCTTCTATGGGCGCATTTTTGCTGGCTTCCGGTACTCCCGGAAAGCGCTTTGCACTTCCCAACAGTGAGATTATGATTCATCAGCCGCTTGGGGGAATGCAGGGTCAGGCGACCGATATCAAAATACATGCAGAGCGCATTATTAAGATAAAGGAAACTCTTAACAGAATTTTAAGTGAGCGTACCGGAAAGAGCTATGAGCAGATATGTATGGATACCGAAAGGGATAATTTCATGACTGCTGCTCAGGCTAAAGAGTACGGTTTGGTTGATGAAGTTATAGAAAAGAGAAAATAATTCTCCGAGGTGGTAGCGTTTAATGAATGATAAGCATAACAGTATTTCGTGTTCATTTTGCGGCAGGACACAGGATTTAGTCGAAAGACTTATTTCCGGTCCGAACGGCAGTGTATATATTTGCAATGAATGTGTCGATGTATGCAATGATATTTTGGACAGTGAATTGGATAACTTTGATGATGGTGAGTTCGAGGGTATTTCAGAGCTTCCAAAGCCGATGGATATCAAAAATATTCTTGATATGTATGTTATCGGGCAGGAGGGACCTAAAAAGGGTCTTGCTGTTGCGGTATACAATCATTACAAAAGAATTAACAGTATAAAAGATGATGACGATATCGAGCTCAGTAAGAGTAATATACTCATGGTAGGTCCTACAGGCTCAGGTAAAACCTTGCTTGCACAGACACTTGCAAAGATAATAGATGTGCCGTTTGCCATTGCCGATGCTACTTCGCTTACGGAAGCCGGATATGTGGGTGAGGATGTCGAAAACATTCTTCTTAAGCTTATCCAGGCGGCGGATTATAATATCGAGCGTGCACAAAAGGGTATAATATATATCGATGAAATCGATAAAATCGCACGTAAGTCCGAAAATCCGTCTATCACTCGTGATGTAAGCGGTGAGGGAGTGCAGCAGGCACTTTTGAAAATACTTGAAGGCACCGTGGCATCTGTTCCGCCTCAGGGCGGCAGAAAGCATCCGCAGCAGGAATTTATACAGATTGATACAACAAATATTTTGTTTATATGCGGCGGTGCTTTTGATGGCTTGGATAAAATAATCGAACAGCGTACGGGTAAGAAAGCCTTGGGATTCGGTGCAGAGGTTCAATCTCAGCATAATAAAAACGTGGGTGAGCTGTTTAAACTTATGCAACCTCAGGATTTGCTGAAATTCGGTCTTATTCCTGAATTTGTGGGTAGATTGTCCGTAACGGTTTCTCTGGAAAATCTTGACAGGGATGCTATGGTCAGAATCCTTACAGAGCCTAAAAATGCGCTGGTGAAGCAGTATGTTAAATTGCTTGACATGGATAATGTGGTTTTGGAATTTGACGATGCGGCACTTGAAGCTATAGCCGATAAGGCTATCGAACGCAGAACAGGTGCGAGAGGCTTGAGAACTATTATGGAGGAGCTTATGAGCGATATTATGTATACAGCACCTTCCGATGACAGTATAAAAAAATGCATAATTACGAAGGACTGCGTTGTTAAAAATACTCGTCCGAAGCTTGTTCTTAAGGGAAAAGCGCGTATTAATGAAAAAACAGGCTCTTGATTTAAAATTCTTTGGCTTGAGGTGTGTAGAGAGATAAAGGAAACGTATTACATGCTGACAAGCAGAGTGAAAACTAAAAACACGCATATCACTTTTCATTGTGGTATGCGTGTTTCGTATTTTGGCTCATTGTCAACAGTTGGCGTCATAATCGAATAATTGAAATTTTTATGGCGGTTGCAGATTTTGTGCAATCGTCTTTCCAACAGAATTTTTACTGCTAAATATATATAATATTCTTTTTCTGAATCTATCGAAATTACGATATCCGTATACATTTCTTTTTAAAATCTGGATTTTGTTGTTACAGCTGGGCAATAAAGAAATCGCAGACACGGTTTCTTTATTGCTTTTTGTTTTGCAAATATTTAAAAATTTACAATTTATACACAAATTTCACCGTTTTATCATAAAGCAACCACGACTTTATCAATATAAAAAAATATAATAGTATGTGATAAACAGAGAGGAGTTGTATTCATGAAATTCGGCAAATTTAAATTTAAAAAAAGTCGGACAGATGATGGGAGCATTTCGGTAAGCACCGAGAAGACTTCAAAATCCGCAGGATTTGCGGAGAAGGTTAAGAAAATTTGGACAAACAAAAAGAACAGAAGAATATTAATTTCTATTTTGGTGCTGATAATAGCGGCATCGGCATTCGAAATTTGGTACATAAAAAGCAAGAAAACCTCCGATAAAACCGGACCTGTTACGGCAGAGGTCACACGCGGAAGCATAAGCAATGTCATAGAAGGGACGGGAACGGTGGAAGCCATAAGCCAGTATGAGGTTACCTCCCTTGCAAAAGGTGATGTCATTGCCGATTATTTTGAGGAAGGCGATTATGTTGAAAAGGACCAGCTGCTTTATAAAATGGATACGTCAAGCATCGATAAATCCATCCAAAAGCAGAAAACTTCTATTGAAAAGGCTAAGATGAATTATGATGATGCCGCACAGAATATATCGGATTTAAATGTAAAGGCGACAGCCTCCGGTGTGATAACAAATATGTATGTATCTGTCGGTGACACTGTTCAAAATGGAGCTAAAATCGCCGATATAATAGATAAGGATAACCTTGTTTTAACAATTCCGTTTGGTGCGGATGATGCAATACATATTTATTCCGGCGAGAGTGCGACGATTACATTGGCAAATTCATTTACAACTTTGCACGGAAGTGTAAAGTCGGTCGGTACGGGTTCGTATGTTAATTCTTACGGTGTGAATGTGACGGACGTGGAAATAAGCTTTTCAAATCCCGGAACGGTTTCGGAGGGAGAAAAGGCGACTGCTATGATTGGTAGTTATGCATGCTATGATTCCGGAAGTATTGAATATTTAAATTCAAAAACCGTAACCGCCAAGGTATCAGGTGAGGTTTCGAGAATTTCAAAGAAAAAGGGCGATAAGGTAAGCTACGGTGAAAGCATCGTTACACTTACGAGCAGAAGTGTTCAGAAAAGCGCGAAGGAAGCGCAGATATCCTTGAGCGATGCTAACCTTTCATTGGACGATTTGTATGATAACCTGGATGACTACAGTATTACATCGCCTATAAAAGGTAAGGTAATACAGAAAAATATCAAGGCCGGAGAAAAAATGGATTCAAACAGCAGTGCCACAATGGCTATTATTGCGGATTTGTCTACACTTACATTTGATATGAGTATAGATGAACTTGATATTTCATCGATAAGCGTCGGACAAAAGGTGTCTATCACAGCCGATGCCATCGAAGGTAAAACTTTTACGGGCGAAGTAAGCAACATCAGTATAGTCGGTGAATCCTATCAGGGCGTTACTTCTTACCCGGTTACCGTTACGATTGAAAATAGCGAGGAAAGTGAGCTTATTCCGGGAATGAACGTAACGGCACAGATTGTCGTAGAGTCGGTCGAGAATGTACTCAGAGTTCCGGTGTCTGCTGTCAGAATGGGTAATTTCGTAATCGTTAAAGATGACGGAACATTTAAAGATATAAAGGATTCCATAAAGCAGCCGCCGCAGAGAAATGCTAACGATACCGAAAACGGCGAAAAAACTACTGACGGCGCAGAGGAAAAGCCGCATGTGCCGAACAGAGAAGAAATGCCGAACAGAGAAGAAATGTCGAACAGAGAAGAAATGCCGAACAGAGAAGAAATGCCGCAACATGAAGGACGGATGCCGCATGGTACCGAAAACTCGCATGGTAAAAATCACGAAAGCAAGGAAATTTCCTCACTGCTCGGGGTTATGAAGGTTTATGCGGCGGATGATGAAAAGACAAATGAGAGCCGTATGGAAAATATGCTTAAAAACCTTGATGTACCGGATGGATATACTGTGGTAATGGTCGAAACGGGACTCAGTGACGGTTCGTTTATTGAGATTAAGGAAATCGATGGCGGACTTAAGGAAGGTGATACGGTTCTGCTTCCCGATACTACAGCCGCTAAATCAAGTAATAATGAACAGCATCAAGGCATGGGAATGCCCGGCGGTATGGGTATGCCGGGAGGCGGTGGAATGCCCGGCGGTGGAATGTCAGGTGGCAGCGGAATGCCCGGAGGAAACAGAAGCAACGGTATGCAAGGCGGTAACCGCGGCGGTCAGAGATAATTTTCGGGAGGTAAGTGCATGAGCTTAATTGAATTAACTGATATATATAAAATATATTCTGACGGCGACAGCGAAATACGTGCACTGGATGGCATATCACTTTCGGTGGAAAAGGGTGAATTTGTTGCGATAGTCGGTTCTTCGGGCTCGGGAAAATCTACCTGTATGAATATTATAGGTTGCTTGGATATACCTACAAGCGGTAAATATTTTCTGAACGGAACAGATGTAAGCACGATGGATGAGAAGTCGCTTGCACATATAAGAAATAAGGAAATAGGTTTTATATTTCAGCAGTATAACCTTATATCGAAGCTTACGGTTCAGGAAAATGTGGAGCTGCCTCTTTTGTACCGCGGAGTAAAGGCGCACGACAGAGCAGAAATGGCAAAAAACGCCCTGCAGCGTGTCGGCTTGGCAGACAGGGGGCACAAGTATCCGTCACAGCTTTCCGGAGGACAGCAGCAGAGAGTTTCCATAGCGAGGGCACTTGCCGGAAATCCTCCGCTTATCCTCGCGGATGAGCCCACGGGCGCACTTGATTCCAAAACCGGCAGGGAGGTGCTGGAGTTTCTAAAACAGCTCAATCGTGAGGGTACGTCAATTGTTTTTATCACACACGATAACTCCATTGCCGCCGAAATAAAAAGAGTGGTGCGTATACAGGACGGAAAAATTGTTTCCGATGAAACGAAGGAGGACACCGTATGAATATTAAACAGGCATTTACACTGGCGATTAAGAGCCTTGCATCGAGTAAAATGAGGTCTTTCCTTACCATGCTCGGTATAATTATAGGTGTCGCGGCGGTTATAGTTATCGTAAGTATAGTAAACGGTATGACTAAGGATGTGCTTGACCGGTTTGAGAGTATGGGTGCTACCACTATTACAGTGTCCGTGCGCGGCAGGGGCGGAAATCGAAGTGTCGATGTTGATGATATGCAGAATCTGGTAAACGATAATCCGGAATATCTCAAGTCAATGTCACCTTCGATTACGATTGCCGGTGCTACGGCAAAAAATAAAAATACAAATGTTGACCCTGCAAGCTGTCTCGGCGTAAATGAATACTATGCGGATATAAAGGCACTTGAGGTTATGGACGGCAGAAGTATCTGCTATATTGACTGCGAGGAAAGACTGAAAAACTGTGTCGTGGGTACATATATAGCCAAGGAGCTGTTCGGTATGACCGACGTTGTGGGTGAGTCTGTTAAGCTTAACGGTACGACCTTTAATATAATAGGTGTACTTGAGGAAACGGGCGACGGCAAGGAATCGGGCAGTGATGATATAATCCTGATGCCTTATACGACGGCTCAGCACCTTTCAAACAGCTTTACTATGGGAAGCTATACATTTAATGCAGTGTCGAAGGATGTTTCGAATTCGGCACAGCAGCTTATTGACAATTACCTTAACAACGTGTTTTCCAATTCGGATGCATATACGGTTCAGAATATGAGCGATATGATTGACAGCGTAAACGAGCTTACAGCCACTATGTCACTGGTTTTGGCGGGCGTAGCGGGTGTTTCACTTCTTGTCGGCGGTATAGGTATAATGAATATTATGCTTGTATCCGTGACAGAACGTACTCGTGAGATTGGTATAAGAAAATCTCTGGGCGCTACTCCGTGGGATATAATGAGCCAATTTGTTGTGGAGGCGATTACTACCAGCTGCCTTGGCGGTGTCATAGGTATACTTCTGGGTATAGCCGGGTCGTATGCTGCGACGATTTTCGACATGACGGCAGTTTTGTCTGTTCCGGCTATGGTGATATCCTTCTCGGTATCTGCCGTAATAGGCATAACCTTCGGATATTTTCCGGCGAAAAAGGCATCACGGCTCAATCCTATAGATGCGTTGAAATATGATTGATAGTTGAAGGGAGAAACGATATGTTTAAAAAGTATCTTGCGGCCGTTATTTCGGCATTGATAGTGTTTACAAGTGTGTGTACGGTAAGTGCCGCCGGTATTTACAGTACCGAGTCGGCGCAGACACTGTTAAAAAATCTCAATATTATGGTTGGTGATGAAAGCGGCAATATGAATCTTGATGCCGCCGTTACAAGAGCAGAATTTTCAAAGATAGCAATTAACGCCTCCAAATATAAAAATATGGTGGCTCTCGGTGCCAATGTTTCGGTTTTTAAGGATTGTACTTATACACATTGGGCGGCACCGTATGTGAAGGTTGCCGTTTCCAACGGGATAATTACCGGTTATCCGGACGGTACCTTCAGACCTGAGGATACAGTCCTATACGAGGAGGCTATAACCGTATTTTTGAAGCTTTTGGGATATACCGATGAAGATTTCGGTAATTCATGGCCTTACGGTCAGGCGGGAATTGCGGCAAATCTCGGCTTGAATAAAAATATAGATAAGTCCATCGGAACAGCCATGAGCAGAGGCGATGTGATGACCTTGGTTTACAATGTCCTCACGACCGATTCAAAGGGCAGCACAAATGACTATATTTCACAGATAGACGGAGTGTTTTATGAGGATGCTGTAATCATGGCTACAAACCGTGATGATACGTCGGTTGGAGCTAATTCCGTATTGACAAGCGTCGGTACATTCAAGCTTAGTGACGGTTTTGATTATTCGTTCGTAGGCATGAAGGGTGACCTGGCTGTTAAAACAACGGGTGAAATCATCGCATTTATGCCCTATAGCCAGAAAAGCAAAAAATATGTCGTGTATTCAAAGCTTGACAGTTCTATAGTTGCCTACAGCAACGGTCAGCTTTCCGAGCTTGATATCAGCGACAATACGACAGTGTATAACGGTTCGGATAAATACACCTTCGCAAATGCCAAGTCATCAATGAGTACCGGTGATGTAATCTATGTCGTGTGCGATTCCGGGGGAAGTGTGGAGTACCTCACACTCAGGACGGATGCCATGGAGGGACCTTATACGCTTTCGTCGTACAGTAATACCTGGTATAATATGTTTACGGACGATGCCTCTGAGCTTATCGTCATGCGCGACGGTACAAAGGTGGATATCAGCGGACTTAAAACAAATGATATTCTGTATTATTCATCGGATTTGAATATCGTTTTCGCATACAGTAAGAAAGTAACCGGTATATACGAAAAGGCATCACCGAATAAAGATACACCGACCTCGGTTACAGTGTCCGGTACAGAGTATACTATAGAATCCGTTTCTGCATTTAACAAATTGTCTTCCGGCGGAAACCTTAGCTACGGTGATACGGTAACACTTCTTTTCGGAAAGGACGGTCAGATTGCTGACGTGGTAGGCGCGGACGGTGCACTTAAGTCCTCGGCGGTAGCAGGTTATTTGATTGAAACGGGAACAAAGGTTTTTTCAAATTCCAACGATGAAGGTTATTCATCAAAGTACGCTAAGCTGGTGCTTGCGGACGGAACCGAAGCACAGTATGTGACGAAAAATGACTATTCTTCGTACATCAATTCCGTAATGCAGGTCAATTTTAATGACGGAGTGGCTTCGCTTTCGCTTAAGCGTTCCACAAGCGGCGTAAGCGGTGCTGTGGATGCGGAGAATATGAAAATCGGAAGCAGTAAAGTGTCAGAAAATGTGAGCATCCTCGATGTAAGCACCACAAATAAAGACCATTTGGGCGCATACTGCGCTACATACATGAGCCGCTTGGACGGCATAACGCTTTCTGCGTCAAATGTTCTGTGGTATAAAAAGAATAACGATAATGAGATTACGGAGCTCATCTTAAATGATGTCACCGGAGATAGTTGCTCCTACGGAATAGTGACGGATTCACCGAATTCCTCAAAATCCGCAGGCGGTGCCTATACTGTGGATATAAACGGACAAAGCTTTCGCTACAGCGGCGGAAAATACAGTAATATTAATACCGGAAGCGCAGTTAAGGTGGAGCTTGCAGGCGGCTCGGCAGAGGCACTTTCACTTTTGAACTTGATTTCCGGAAATGTCAGCAAGCTTACGGAAACATGCGCTGCGATAAAGGGTGTAGACTATCGGCTCAGCGGTAATGTCCTGGCATATAAAAAAATAAATATCTATACTTATACCGTCATTCCGGTAAGCGAACTTATAAATAATTTCGATGAATATAAAATCACGGCGTATTGCGATAAAAACGAAAAACTCGGCGGCAGAGTAAGAATACTTGTGGCACAATAAAGTCGCAAAATCGTTGCTTCCGTCGTATGATAAGTCCTAAGGCTTTAAAGATGAGCTGACCATAGCACCGAATGCATACATGATTATCACAGCTCGTGCACCGTTACTCGTAGAAGCTATGAAGGAGTATTTTGATATGAGTGATGTGGACGAAGCTGTATTTAATTATACTTTGATTCCGAATGGACAGACAGTGGTAGTTAAAAATACTGCGGCGAAGGATTTTAAAGCGTTTATATGCGGTGATTTTTACGATAGAGTCACATATGATGCCGCCGGTGATATCAGCTCGTCAGATATGGCTGAAAACAGTATAGAACAGGAATTCACCTCGGAAATGAGCAAAGCCTTTACGGCGATAAACGGAAGTATTACGATTATTGCATTAAATAACATATTCACTGTAAATGACAGAAATTATCCTGCATTGATGAGAAAAACCGTATACGGTGATGAGAAGTTTGTGTTTGTCAATGCTTACGATGAAAAATGTGTATTGCACAATTCAAATAATAAATTGAACTATGCGATATATACCGAAACAAATTCCGCTGTCGATGCGAAGAATGAAACTTTCCAGGATTCCATGAAAGTTCCCGCAGGAGGAAGAGTTGAGGTTGAAATCAAATCTGCGAATATAACGTTTGCAGGTCCTTATGAAGCTTTTTCGGGAGAAGATTTGTCGGTAAAGGTGACAGGCGTTACTCTTTCGTCAAACACCTTAAATATGGTGAAGGGTAGGCAGGCATTGTATATCTCAGAGGATAATGTAATCGCCACAAAAGTATATTCGGCAGCAGAACGTGTGGATGTCAATTTCACTTCTGTTGCAGACGGTGAATATGTTAAAATTATGTGGTGGAATGATAACTTAAAACCTCTATGTAAAGCTGAATATATTTCCCTTAATCATTAAATGGGAATTGAACAAATCAAAAACTGCTCTTTTATTAATGGGAGCAGTTTTTGTATTGACGGAAAATTGGATTTATTGTATAATTGACACATAACAGAATTTTATTTAATAAAATTCTTAAAGCCTATCGGCTTTTTGCGGTCATACGACCGCCGTGTGCTAATAGACGGCGTCGTAAAAATGCCCTTGAAAGCATTTTTTCACGTGATATAATGGATACATAACAGAATTTTAATATAAAAAGGAAGGCGAATTTATATGATATATGAAAAAGTTTTTTTCGATGAAACCGATGAAAATGCATACTTAGAGGTATATGTCGCAGATAAAATCGGAGATTTTGTCAGAAATGCAATTCTTGTGATTCCCGGCGGTGGATATGGCTGTGTTTGTTCGGACAGGGAAGGTGAACCCATAGCTCATGCATTTATCCCTGAAGGGTATAATTCCTTCGTTTTGCACTACAGTGTAGACGGCAAATCATTTCCTTCGCATTTAATACAGGCTTCAAGAGCAATGAAGTACATAAGGGATAATGCGGAACGTTATAACATTAATCCCGATAAGCTGTTTGTGGTCGGATTTTCTGCCGGCGGTCATTTGGCAGCATCGCTTGGTACGATGTGGCAAAAAAATGAAATTTATAAGGAAATCGACATGCCTTTCGGATATAATGCACCTAATGGTATGATGCTTATATATCCGGTTATTTCTGCCAAATATCATGAATTTACTTTTAAAAATTTATTGAAGGCAAAATCTGAAGAAGAATATAAAATCAATTCATCACTTTGCAGTATTGAAAATTGTGTCAGTGAAAAAACATGTCCGGCATTTATAGTACATACTTCAAACGATGAGGTCGTTGATGTGAGAAATTCTCTTACGTTGGCAGATTCATTGGCTAAAAACGGTATTGAATTTGAAATGCACATATATCCGGATGCTCCTCACGGTGTAGCACTTGGAAATGATATTACAAAAATCGGTGTTGAAAAATTCTCCGACAGTGCAATAAGCGAATGGATAAGGCATGCGGTTTACTGGGCAGCCAAATTATAAATATATCTGTTAATCACAGAGTGATTATTTAAATTGCTCAATTACTATTTTACACGGAGAAAAATATGAAGCTTATTATTGCTGAGAAGCCGAGTCTTGCGCGAAACATCGCTCAGACAATCGGCAATATCAAAAGAAAAGACGGATATATCGAGTGCGGCGAATACCTGGTAACCTGGGCATTCGGGCACCTGTTTTCACTGTGTGACATAGAAGAATATTCACCGAATCCCGATAATACCCCCGGGTGGACTATGAAAAATCTTCCGTGTTTCCCGTCTGAATTTAAATTTGAATTAAAGAAGGACAAGAACAAAAAAACTGATTCAGGCGTGAAAAAGCAGTTTGAAACGATAGCGGGACTTTGCAGGCGAAGTGATGTGGATTGCATCATAAACGCAGGGGACTCAGACCGTGAAGGAGAAATCATCATACGCCTTTGCATAAAAAATGCATTGTCCGAGAGCAAGCCACTTAAAAGACTGTGGCTTCCCGACCAAACTCCCGAAACCATCCGCGAAGCACTTGAAACCATGGAGGATGAATCAGAGTATGACAATCTGGCGGATGAAGGCTTTGCGCGTACTTATGTGGACTGGCTTTACGGTGTCAACCTGACCCGATATGCCACTTTAAAGACCGGACATCTTATGCGTATCGGCAGAGTTATAGTTCCCATTGTAAAAGCGGTGTATGACAGGGATATGAGCATACGGAATTTTAAAAGCGAGCCTTATTATGCTCTTGTAAGCAGGACGGAGCATAACGGCGGAGAAATAGAACTTACAAGCAAGTATAAATTTAATAAAAACGAGCTTGCAAAGGCGAACAGGGTATGTGATATTTTCAATGCACAGCCGGCAGTCGTCACTTCCGTTAAATCAAAAAAGGATACCGTAGTACCGGGTAAGCTGTATTCACTTTCAAAGCTTCAGAATGTATTGGGAAAAAAGTATAAAATGTCCATGGACGACAGCCTTAAAACGGTTCAGAATTTATATGAGAAGGGCTACGTTACATATCCGCGAACAAATTCGGAATATTTGGCTACGGCGGAGCAGGGAAAGGTAAAGGAGATAATTAAGCTTGTTTCCGATTTGGGATATCCTGTGGAGTTTAAATTTAAAAAAACGATTTTTGACGATTCAAAGATTGAATCACACAGTGCATTGACCCCGACCAGAAAAATTCCTCAGACCTCCGCACTCACCGAAAACGAAAGGCTTGTTTATTCGGCGATAATGCGCCGTTTTGTCGCTGTATTCTGCAGCGAAGAATGTCGTGTTCACAAAACGGAAATAGTAATAGATGTGGCAGGCAAGGAGGAATTTAACGTTAAGGGCACAGTTATGTCCGAGCCCGGCTGGACCAAATACGATGATTATACGAAAAAAGATAAAATACTTCCCGATTTAAAAAAAGGGGATAAGGTAGAGGTTCATTTTGAACCTGTGGAAAAGCACACCTCTCCGCCGAAACATTACACGATTGAAACGCTTAACAATTATCTAAAAAATCCATTCCGAGAGGACAAGGCGAATATCGAAACCGAGGACGATGAACAGGAGTACAAGGCTATGTTTGAAGGACTGGAGCTCGGTACCGAGGCTACCAGAACCTCAATAATAGATAATGCTATAAAAAGCGGATATATTATGCTAAAAAAAGATGTTTATACCATATTGCCCGGCGGAGAAAGCCTTATTGAGGCTGTAAAGCGTATGGATATATCTATGGATAAGTATAAAACAGCTGTGCTTGGTAAGGCATTGAAGCAGGTTTTCAGAAGTGAAATAAAAGTAAATGATTGCGTTAAGCTGGCTGAACGGGAAATACAGGAGGTTTTCAATCAAAAGCAGTTTAAAGCCGAGGACGATACGGATGACGGCTTTGTCGGCGATATAATAGGTACCTGTCCGCTTTGCGGCGAAAATGTGGTGAGGACAAGCTTCGGCTACGGCTGCCGAGGCTACCGCGAAAACGGATGTAAATTTGCCGTATCAAGTGTGATATGCTCGCGTGTAATACCTAAAAGTGCGGTTAAATGCCTTATATCCGACGGCAGAACACAAAAGCTTAACGGTTTTGTGTCACCGCGTACAAAAAAGACATTCAGCGCTGCGCTTAAGCTGGAAGACGGAAAAAGCGTTTTTGATTTTTGATTATTTGCCGAATATGTATTGACAATAGCAGTGACATGTGATAATATAGTGTGTGGCACTAGATGTTATGATTTTAAAATTTGTTAATGAAAGGAACGGTTAATTAATGGGCAAATTTAAGGTGTATAATACTCAATCCTTGGGCGAGGAAATCGCTAATGCCGTTTCTCACGGCGTGGGAACCTTGCTTTCGATAGCGGCTACCGTTATAGCTATAGTTTTTGCTGCGGTTAAAAGCGATGCCATGAGTGTGGTGGCGGTATCCCTGTATGGTGCAAGCTTGATAATTCTGTATACTTTTTCGTCTTTGTATCATTCGTTTACAAATTTCACGGCGAAGCATGTTTTCCAGATTTTTGACCATTGTTCAATATTTATACTCATATTGGGTACGTACACGCCGATATGCCTTAATCTCCTGCGCGGTGCTCAAGGCTGGACTCTTTTCGGTATAAATTGCTTTTGCACAGTTTTGGGAATTGTACTTAATTCAGTCAATATGAACCGCTGGAAAAAGCTCTCCATGGTGCTGTATATCGTTATGGGTTGGTCGGTATTGGCAAGTATGAAAACAGTTCTTGCGGTTACACCCGTGAAAGGCTTGATATTTTTGTTTACCGGCGGAATCGCATATATGATAGGCATAATATTTTATAAATTAAAGAATGTGAAGTATATGCACTTCGTGTGGCATTTGTTTGTACTTGCCGGAAGCATACTGCACTACTTCTTTATATTGTTCTACAGCTTATGATAAACGATACGCAAATTTACTATGTATATATGCTCAGATGTGAGGATAATTCACTGTATACCGGAATTACGACGGATTGGGAAAGGCGCATTTCGGAGCACCTGTGCCAAGGCAAAAAGTGTGCCAAGTACACCAAATCTCATAAGGTTATAAAAATCGCCTCTCTGTGGTCTGTGAAAAATAAATCCTCGGCACTTAAGCTTGAAAAAAAGCTTAAATCTCTGTGTAAAGAGAAAAAAGAGGAAGTGGTTAAAAGCCATGTTCTTCCTTTTGACGATATTGCCGCTGAATATGTTGACGGTGCCGACACCGCTCGGTTGAATAGAATTGAAGTTTAAAACACATAAATACCAATGCCGTGATTGTGAAACATATCTAAAAGAAACTACATGGATAGTCGATAAATATCATTATGTACGACAGGTATACAGGCATTTGAACAAGAGAGAAAAATACGCAAAAGAAATTTGGTAAATAAAATTGATTGCTGTTTTATATTCAAAATAATAAAAATGAGGCGGTATCGTCTCATTTTTTTATAGTTTCGACGGTGGTACGCCATAGAACTTTTTAATACATCTTGAAAAATATTTTTCGTCCGCAAAACCGCATTTGGCGGCAGTTTCCTTTACTGTTTTTTCGCTTTTTATCAAAAGAGAGGCGGCTTTATTAAGTCTTGTTTTCATAAGATACTGCTTGGGAGGAATTCCGAAATGGTCATTGAATTTTCTGCGCAAAGTTGCCTCGCTGACGTTTACGTGCTTGCAGATATCGGAAATATCGATATTTGGGTCGCTGTAATGCTCATTTATATAGTGTACCGATTGGCGAATAATGCTGCTGTGTGTATCGGTTTTTGATTGTTCGGAGAGAGATTGAAGTATTTTATAAACAAGTGATTTCTTTTCGTTTGTTTTTTCGAGATCGTCTTTGATTTTTAGGAGTTCAAAGAAAAAATCTTTTATTTCATTAACATTTATCGGTGTTATGTTTTCGACTGAATAATAGTTGCAGTCGAAAAGGTGCACGGCAATGCATTCGCTACCGTCATACTTTGTTGTATAGCGAATATTTTCGGGCAAAAAAGTAACATCACCGGGACGTGACAAAAAAGAATCGTTGTCTGTTTTGAAATATCCACTTCCTTTTAAACGTATGGATATTGAGGCGAAGGGTCTGCCTTCGGTTTTGTATATGCCTGTTATGTGCGGAAATCTGTCAATAGTCAAAATTTGGATGTTTAATTTATCATAATTATATATCATTTTTATCACCTGAAATTATTATAACATATAATGACTGAAAAGTCCACTTTTGTGATTGAAAATTCTGTTGTTCCATTTATGAATTTTGCTATAATATAGGCAATAAAAAGAAAGGAGAAATCAAAAATGAGAATAGCGGAACGATATTCAAGGTTTGAATTGGAAAGTGAAAAAGAAGTAAAATTTATATGTCCCAGCGGAAAAACCGTAACCGCAGTACCGTTTGTGTGTCAACCGATAAAATTTGAATACGATGAAGAAGGTGCAGAAAATGTTATACAGAACGGCGCGGCAAAAAGAATTGTGCGGTTCTATCCTGATGAAACAGGCACATATAAATATGACGGCGGTGAATTTGAATGTGTAGAATCGACGGATAAAGGATATATCAAGGTAAGTGAAAACGACAGAAGATATTTTGTGTATTCGGATGGAGATTGCTATAACCCGATAGGTGTCAATCTTGCGTTTTTGACGCCGTTTGACAAATCGAACGGTGTAGAATTCAGCTGTTCGGGTTATAAATATTTGGGTATGCGTCAATATGAATCCTGGTTTGCACAGTGTACCAAAAACGGTGTAAATATGGCGCGTGTTTGGCTCGGACATGAATATTTGTCACCCGATACGCAGCAAGCAGGTGAGTTTGATTATGTGCAGTTTGCGAAAATTGACGCATTGCTGGAGCTTGCAAAGAAATACGGTATTAAACTGAAACTTTCTTTTGAACAATTCAGATTTTTCGATTATGAAACAATTGCGGAAAGCAATTCATATTCCGATGATCTTTTCAGAAAACTCAATAAAAAGCTTTACATCGGAAAAAAACGGTGTGAAAGTGTCGATGAATGGCTTACGGATAATGTATGGCGTGAAAAGTGGCTTGATAAAGTGCGTCAATTTGCATATCGCTATTCGGGAGATGTCACGATATTCGCGATTGAGCTTTGGAACGAAATGAATTGTCTGCCATGGGAGTCTGTTTTGGATTGGAACAGATATATGCTACCCGAAGTTAAGAAACTGTTCCCAAATCATTTGGTACTAAACTCAATCGGTAGCTTTGATTGTGATGAGGTTTTGAAAGTTTATGATGAATTTGTTTGGGAACTTTCGGATATTAAGCAAATGCACAGATATTTGGACCAAGGTGCAAAATATGAAGTCTGTCGAAACAGTCCGATTGATTTGGTGCGTGACGGGGTGGGAAAGCTGGCGGACAAAAACAAACCGTTTTTCCTTGCTGAAACGGGAGCGGTGAATAATTGCCATTCAGGACCGTTCAGATATTATAATTCCGACCACAGAGGAATTATTTTTTGCGATGCCGTTTATACCCCTATTTTTTGCGGTGCTGCGGGCTGCGGACATATATGGCATTGGGACGGTAGATATTTAGAATCAAAAAATTTATATAAGTATTTTAAGCCTATTGAGATATTATGTAAAAACGTAGAATTTGATAAAGAGGGTTTC
>CAYRGA010000027.1:0-17715 GCA_964423705.1 uncultured Oscillospiraceae bacterium | reverse complement strand
ATATATGGGAGGGATTTTTATGAGTAAAAAAAACATTGGTATTCTTACAAGCGGAGGAGATGCACCCGGTATGAATGCAGCTGTCAGAGCGGTTGTAAGATGTGCAATTTCAAGAGGCTATGATGTTACCGGAATAAAAGAGGGATACCGTGGACTTTTAAAAGAGAATTTTGTACCGTTATATCCGCGTTCTGTCGGCGAATATATACAGCGTGGCGGTACTATGCTTGAAACTGCCAGATGCCCCGAATTTGCCACACCTGAAGGTATAGCACAGGGAGCAGAGAACTGTCGTAAGCATGGCATTGATTCGCTTATCGTAATAGGCGGTGACGGTTCATTTAAAGGTGCAAGGGCTCTTTCCGGAGCAGGTATATTGACGGTAGGTATTCCCGGCACAATAGATAATGATATATCATGCAGTGAGTACACAATAGGTTTTGATACTGCACTTAATACTGCAGTTCAGGCAGTTGACAAAATTCGTGATACCAGCACATCTCATCACAGATGCTCGGTAATTGAGGTAATGGGCGCAAGAGCGGGCTATATCGCCGTTGAAGTTGCCATCGCTTCCGGTGCCGAGGTTGTATTGGTGCCTGAAATTCCTTTTGATATCGATAAAGATGTTATTAATGTAATAAAGGCAGGTCAGGAATCGGGCAAAAAGCATCACATTGTTGTTATGGCGGAGGGAATATCCGTAAAATCAGCCGATCTTGCCAAAATTATTATGGATAAAACCAAGGTTGATACCAGAGCGACCATTCTCGGTCATATTCAGAGAGGTGGCTCTCCGACTGTACGTGACAGAGTTATTGCGGCTCAGATGGGTGCTAAGGCTGTAGAATTAATATCACAGGATAAGACCAACAGAGTTGTCGTTATTAAAGACGGCAAATTAGCCGATATGGACATAAATGATGGCTTAAACATGAAAAAGAGCGTTGACGTAGATTTGTATAATCTGGTAAAAACGCTGTCTATATAAATATGAAAAGTGTAATTTCTTTTAAGGTGCGTTATCCGGAAACAGACCGAATGGGAATTGTATACCATGCGAATTATTATCCATGGTTTGAGCTGGGAAGACTTGATTTTATCGAAATGTTTCATATGTCATATGCCGATTTGGAGGAACGCGGACTTCTCATGCCTGTGACGGAAACTCATTGCAAATATATCAAATCATCTACCTTCGGCGATGAGGTCACTGTGGAAACCGAGCTTTCAAAGCTTACGGTTGCCAGATGTGAATTTGTATACAGAGTTTTAAAAGCGGGTGAACTTATAGCTTCGGGAAAAACCGTTCATGCCTTCGCCGATAAAAAGCTTGGCGTTATCAATCTTAAAAAGAGATTCCCGGATATCTGGGAAATATTTTCCGGTATTTAGGAGGGAAAATGATTATGAGATATGTTGTGCTTGTTTTATTATTGGTGATATTACTGATGAATTTTTCGATTAATGGCTTGGCAAAACGCATTTTCAAAAAAGATTTGAGCATAGAACAGGAAGTTGCCGCAAAGAGTGTATACTTTATTGCGGTGCTTGCCGGTGTAGTTTACATAATATTTTTCGGATGAAAAGAAAAATAGAGAGGATTGAAGATATGGCTTTAAAAAAGGAACTTGCAAAGCAGTATAATCCTGCTGATGTTGAGGACAGAATATATGCAGATTGGATGGAAAACGGTTATTTCGGTGCCGAACCCGATTCTTCAAAGGAACCGTTTACCGTAGTTATTCCGCCTCCGAATGTAACGGGTCAGCTGCATATGGGACATGCATTGGATGAAACCCTTCAGGATATACTTGTACGTTATAAAAGAATGGCGGGATATAACGCTCTTTGGATTCCCGGAACCGACCATGCGGGAATTGCTACGCAGATAAAGGTTGAGGAAGCTCTGCGTAATGAAGAAGGTATCACACGTTATGATCTTGGCAGAGAGAAATTTCTTGAAAGAGTGTGGGATTGGAAGAATAAATTTGGAAACCGCATTATAAATCAGGTTAAAAAACTTGGCTGCTCCTGTGATTGGTCACGCGAACGCTTCACAATGGATGAAGGTTGCAGCGAGGCTGTAAAGGAAGTATTTGTAAAGCTTTATGAAAAGGACTTGATTTATCAGGGAAACAGGATAATTAACTGGTGTCCGCACTGTATTACCGCACTTTCCGATGCGGAGGTTGAGTACGAAGAACAGGATGGATTTTTCTGGCATATTAATTATCCGGTAAAGGATTCGGATGAGGTGGTTGAGATTGCTACCACAAGACCGGAAACACTTCTGGGCGACACTGCCGTAGCTGTTCATCCCGACGATAAAAGATACAGTCATTTGGTTGGCAAAATGCTCATTCTCCCGCTTGTCGGAAGAGAGATTCCGGTTATAGCCGATGAATATGTTGATATGGAATTCGGTACCGGATGCGTTAAAATAACTCCGGCGCACGACCCGAATGATTTTGAAGTTGGTTTGCGTCATAATCTTGAACAGATTAAGGTTCTAAACGACGATGCCACCATAAATTCATACGGCGGCAAGTATGAGGGTATGGACCGTTATGAAGCGCGTAAGGCTATGGTAGCAGATTTGGAAAAGGATGGTTTTCTGGTTAAAGTAGTTCCGCACAAGCACAATGTAGGTCAGTGCTATAGATGCGGTACGACCGTAGAACCCATAACCTCAAAGCAGTGGTTCGTAAAAATGGCACCGCTTGCGGAAAAAGCCATTGAAGTTGTAAAAGACGGAACTATAAAGTTCGTACCCGATAGATTTAGCAAGACCTACCTTAACTGGATGGAAAATGTCCATGATTGGTGTATTTCCCGTCAGCTTTGGTGGGGACACAGGATTCCCGCATATTATTGCGAATGCGGTAAAACGGTAGTATCCAAGGATGAAGTTAAAATTTGTCCGGATTGCGGCAGAGAAATGAAGCAGGATTCCGATGTTCTTGATACTTGGTTCAGTTCGGCACTGTGGCCGTTTTCTACGTTGGGTTGGCCTAATAATACCGACGATTTAAAATATTTCTATCCCACAAGTGTTCTTGTAACGGGATATGATATAATATTCTTCTGGGTTGCCAGAATGATATTTTCCGCTATGGAGCACATGGGTGAAGAACCGTTTAAATACGTATTTATTCACGGTATCGTACGTGACAGTCAGGGAAGAAAGATGAGTAAGTCACTCGGAAACGGCATAGACCCCTTGGAGGTTATAAAGGAATACGGTGCCGATGCTCTGAGATTCACACTAGCAACGGGCAATTCCCCCGGAAACGACATGCGTTATTATAAAGAAAGAGTAGAGGCAAGCAGAAACTTCGCAAATAAGATTTGGAATGCTTCCAGATTTTTGATGATGAATCTTGATATAGATGAAATCAAGATTCCCGATTCTTCGAATCTGCATGTCGAGGATAAATGGATACTCAGTACGTTTAATAAGCTTGTTAAGGACGTTACCGAAAATATAGATAAATTTGAATTGGGTGTGGCCGTTGCGAAGCTCTATGACTTCATCTGGGATGATTACTGTGATTGGTACATTGAGCTTGTAAAGCCTCGCTTGTATGAAAAGGCCGGAGCGGACAAAAATGCACAGCAGGTTTTGAGCTACGTGCTCGTTAATTCATTAAAGCTTTTGCATCCGTTTATGCCGTTTATAACGGAGGAAATCTTCGGATTTTTGCCTACGGGAGAGAAGAGTATAATGATATCGGCATGGCCTAAATATGATGAAGGCTTGTGCTTTGAAGATGACGAAAAGAAAATGAAGCTTGTTATGGATGCCATAAGAAGCATCAGAAATCTGCGTACGCAGATGAATGTTGTTCCGTCAAAGAAGGCAAAGGTTATTATTGTAACCAATCATGCCGATATTTTTGAGGGAACACAGATATTCTTTGAAAAGCTTGCCGGCGCATCCGAAACCGTGATACAGTCGGATAAAAACGGTATAGGTGACAATGCTGTCAATGCCGTTACCGAAGGTGCTGAGATATTTATTCCTCTCGATGAACTTGTCGATAAGGAAAAAGAGCTTGAAAGACTTGAAAAAGAAAAGGTTAAGCTTGAAGCCGAAATAAAACGAGTTGAAGGCAAACTTAATAATCAGGGTTTTATTTCCAAAGCACCTCAGAAGCTTGTCGATGAAGAAAAAGCCAAGGGTGAAAAGTACAGGGCTATGCTTCAAAAGGTTATTGAAAGTATTGAGAATTGTAGGTGATGAATTTGCTTAAGACAGAAAAAGAATGTATCGGCTACATTCATTCCTGCGGCAGATTCGGAAAAAAAGAGGGTTTGAGTAATATGAGGGCATTGTTAAATGCCCTCGGAAATCCTCAGGACGGTTTGAAATGTATTCATGTGGCTGGAACTAACGGCAAAGGCTCGGTAACTTCCATGCTTTCCGCTGTATTGACCTGTCGCGGCTATAAGGTCGGAATGAATACTTCGCCGTTTATTGAGATTTTTAACGAACGCCTGCAAATAAACGGAACTCCTATTTCTGCGGAAAAGCTTGTTTTCTATACAAATGTCGTAAAAAATGCCGTTGATAAATTGAATAATGACAACTGCTATCCTATTGAGTTTGAATTAATCACCGCAATAGGTTTTTTGTATTTTAAGGAAGAATGCTGTGATTATGTTATTTTGGAATGTGGCATTGGAGGCAGACTGGATTCCACAAATGTTATAAAAAATCCACTGCTTTGCGTTATATCCGCAATAGGAATAGACCATACCGAGATTCTGGGAAATACAATTACTGAGATTGCCTCGGAAAAAGCGGGAATTATCAAGCGCGATACATATGTTGCAGTTCATCCGTTTATCGATAATACTGCACTTGAAGTTATAGAAAATTCCGCTAAAAAGCTTAATGCTGTGGTGATGAAAAGCACCGCACTGCCGAAAACCTTACATTCTGATTTGTCAGGAACTGACTTTGAATTTGAGAACACACGATATCACATAAATTTATTGGGAAGCTACCAGGTCGGAAATGCCGCCCTGGCGATAACCGCCGCAAAGCAGCTTTTAAAGCTCGGTATAGTAACCGATGATGATATTTTACATGGCATAGGTGTTGCCGAATGGAAATGCAGATTTGAATATATAAATAACAGTTTTAACTGCATAATAGACGGTGCTCACAATTATCAGGGAATATGTGAATTTGAAAAGAGCGTAAAAATGTACCTTTCCGATTATGAAAAAATATTTGTGATAGGTATGCTAAATGAAAAGGATTTTGAAAATTCGGCAGAGGTATTAAAAAATTTGGATGGTAAAATCATCGTTACCGATGTTCCGAGCGCAAGGCAAACAAGCGGAAATGATATTTATATGGCAGTTAAGTCGCTACGCAATGATGCCGTATACATTGCGAATTATAACTCGGCGGTCGATTATGCTAAAGAAAATGTCGGCAGAAACGGCTTCGTATGCGTCGCGGGTTCGCTTTATCTCGCCGGTGCCGTAAGGACATACATTATGAATAAAAATATCTGATTTTGTCTTAAAATCAAAGTGCTATTATATGACATTTCCCGTCAAAGGATATTTTAAATTTGTGCAGAATATATCTGTAAACAGATGTTTCTGTACAAAGGAGGAATATATTTTGAATATTAATTTTTCGGTGCGCGGTAATGCACTGGTTGTCACTGTGAAGGGTGAACTGGATCAGCACAATGCTTCGCACCTCAGAGAGCAAATCGATATGCGTATTGCGCACACTACCGTTAAAAGACTTGTATTTGATTTTTCGCAGCTTGATTTTATGGACAGCTCCGGCATTGGTATTATCATAGGTCGCTATAAGCTTATGAGAGCGGTGAACGGTACGGTTTCGATAGTAAACGGCAAAAGCTCAATCGGGAAAATTTTACAGCTATCGGGTATTCGCAGGATTATAAAAGTATATGATACTCTTTCCGATGCGCTGAGAACGGCATAGGGGGTACATATGAATAACGAGGTTAAATTACAATTTTTAAGTAAAAGTGAAAACGAAGGCTTTGCCAGAATGACGGTTGCGGCTTTGCTTACGCCTCTTGACCCTACGATTGAAGAGCTTGCGGATGTGAAAACCGCTGTTAGCGAAGCTGTGACAAATGCGATTATTCATGGTTATGGAAACAGTCAGGGAATTGTTTACATGGAGTGCACCATAAACGATGATACGGTTACCGTTGTTGTTAAGGATAACGGGAAGGGGATAGAAGACGTTAAGCTTGCTATGGAACCGCTGTATACTACAAATACGGACGGAGAACGCTCCGGTATGGGCTTTACGGTTATGGAAACATTCATGGATAGCGTGAGTGTAGATTCCATACCGGGTGTCGGCACACGTGTCACCCTTATAAAGCAGATAGGCAAAAACCGCCTTTGAGTCACTGAGGGGCGGTGACGTTTATGAATGATGCAGATACTTTGCAAAGTGCAAAAAGAGGCGATAAAGCAGCAATGGAGCAAATTGTCAGTGATAATTCCGGGTTGGTGTGGAGTATAGTGAAGCGACACATGAATCGTGGATATGAAGCTCAGGATTTGTATCAAATAGGCTGTATCGGCTTAATCAAAGCTGTTCGTAAGTTTGATTTTGATTATAAGGTTTGTTTTTCAACCTATGCCGTACCGCTTATTATGGGCGAAATTAAACGCTTTTTGCGCGACGACGGTATGATAAAGATAAGCCGTCGATATAAGGAACTGGCTATTAAAGCGGCTCATGTGCGTGAGAAATACATCGCCGGACATATGCATGAACCGACTGTCAACGAATTGGCGGAAGTGATACAGGTACAGCCCGATGAACTGGCAGTTGCGCTGGAGGCATGTAATTCATGGGAATCAATATATAGGACTATTAACGAAGGCGGCAATGGTGATATATATCTTATCGATAAGCTTGCAGGCAAGCACAACGAAAACGATATGCTGGATGTGTTGGCTCTAAAATGTGCCTTCAGTGAGTTAAAGGAGCGCGAAAGAAAAATAATTGCCATGAGATTCTTTATGGATAAAACTCAGTGCCAGGTAGCCGAGAAGCTAGGTATTTCACAGGTACAGGTATCGCGGATTGAAAAAAAGGTGCTCGGTGGATTAAAGGAAAGGCTGACTGATTGTGTATGATGTAATTAAAGATTTAAGCTCTGTATTTGAAAAGCTGAATATTGATACTTTCGGAGTAACCGATGCTAAACCGTATAATGAAATTATGAATACGGATTATAAAAGTGCAATTGTCGTACTTTTTCCGTATTATTGCGGCGATGATATGAAATCACCGCTCAGTATCTATACGCACGGAAGGGACTATCATATTGTGATAAAAAATCTCCTTACAAAAGCTGCTGATTTGTTAGGCTTAAAGAAATATGCGATTCATGCGGATATCGGACCGGCTATTGAACGCCGACTTGCCGTCGAAGCCGGATTGTGCTTTAAAGGACGAAATCAAATGTGTATCAATCAAAAATACGGTTCTTATTTTTTTATCGGATATATTGTATGCGATGAAGAATTTAAATTTAAAAAACACGATTTCTCTTTTTGCATAAATTGTAGGAAATGCATTGAGGCGTGTCCCGGAGGTGCATTGAATGACGGCTTCGACGAAAGTAAATGCCTTTCTGCGATAACACAGAAAAAAGGTGAACTCAGCAATTATGAAAGCAATCTTATAAAAAACAATGATTATATCTTCGGATGCGATATATGTCAAAAGGTATGCCCCTATAACCGAAGTGCTTCAAAAACTGAAATTACCGATTTTTGCGAGAATTTGATTTTTAATTTGAATTTAGATGAATTAAAAGATATGTCAAATAAAGAATTTAAAAGAAAATACGGCAATCGTGCATTTGCATGGCGCGGAAAGAGTATTCTCGTGCGTAATATCGAGTTGAAACAAAAAAATGAATAAACCCGGTGTCTGTATTAATTTACAGACACTTTTTTATTGGCAGAATATCTTCAATTATTGTGCTTGAATATATTTGTTTTTTGTGTTACAATAATATAAAAGGAGAAGCATTAAAACAAAAAAGGAGTATAAACTGTGGTCAGTATAAAGGATGTGGCAAAAGAGGCAGGGGTTTCCGTTGCGACGGTATCACGTGTTATAAACAACAAAGGCTCGGTTACCGATGCTACTCAAAAAAATGTTTTGGCGGTTATAGAAAAACTTGGATATAAACCGAATTTATTTGGAAAGGGCTTGCGCAGGAGCGGTACAGGCATAATAATGGTTATGCTGTCATCACTGGCAAATACCTTTTGCGGAAGTGTTTTGCGTGCAATAGATAAGGCGGCAGAAAAAAAGGGGTATTACACGGTGGTTTGTACTACCGACGGAAATCCTGATAAAGAGGAGTACTATATAAATTTTGCGTGCAACGGTTTGTTTGACGGATTGATTATTTTAAACAGTACCTTGGATAAAAACCGTATCGAAAATCTGACACAGCGTATACCCGTTGTGCAATGTAACGAATTTGTATGCACCGGCAGTGCGCCTTATGTGGCTATAGATAACAAATCAGCCGCATACGATGCAGTTAATCTCCTTATACATAATGGATGTAAAAAAATTGTTTTTTACACTGTAAACAATGAGCTTGTTTCGACAACGGAACGCTACAGTGGATATTTGGATGCCTTGCGTGACAGCGGCATTGCTTGTGACAATGAGCTTGTACTTTACGGAAACTATGGCTACAGAAATGCGATTCGCGTGTTTGAAGATTTTTTAAATACAGGTACAGAGTTTGACGGTATATTTGCCGTTTCCGACAGAATGGCAGCGGGTGCCGTAAAGGTTCTTTTGGACAGTGGCTACAGTGTTCCGCGCGATGTGGAGGTTATCGGTTTTGACAATACCGATATTTCCTATACCACGACCCCACAACTCAGTACGGTGTCACAGCCGCATGTTCTTCTTGGAAAAAGTGCTTTTGAGCTTATGGAAAAGCTTCTCGGCGGCGAGGTGTGCGACAATATTGTTGTACCGCATAAAATTATAGAGCGTGCTTCAACTAAACGGAGTTAATTTAATTAATCGGAGAATATTATGAAAACATGTGTCTTTGACCCAAAAGAATCCTTCGCGGTTTATCCTGTTACGATTGGTTATAATTATGTTCAGGAAAGAGTATACAGACCGTCCGGGATGAAAATTCACCAAATTTTTATCATAAGCGACGGGAGCGGTGTTATTAATGTGGGAAACAAAGAATATAATCTTGAAAAGGGTGATATGTTCTTTGTAGGTAAGAATTTGACCCATTCCTACGGGGGAAGTGACGATTTTAAAACAATTTTTTTGGGTTTTGAAGGTATTATCTGCGAAAAGCTTTTTGCATATTACAAGGTTTCCGATTTCAGCATCTACAGGGGAAAAAATTACGCCGGTATCGTTGCCGAAATAGGAGAGCTTTATAACAATTTCGAAAAATTTGAAAGTCAAGCTTCACTTTCATCCGCCGCATATTCGATATTAATTTCCTTTTTTGATACCGTAACCAAGGAGGAAAGTACGCCGATTGAAGCTGTAAGGAATTTTATTGAGGTTAATTTTTTTAAACAGCTTTCTTTGAATGATATATTGGATTTTTATCCATTTTCAAAAGCTAAATTGTGTAGAGAGTTTAAGGAAAATTACGGTATGACCGTATTTGATATGATCACAAAAATCAGGTTAATGCATGCCAAGAACATGATTTCAAATGACCCTGAAATAAAGCTGAAGCTCGTGGCGAAATGCTGCGGATTCAATGATATGAGTTATTTTTGCAAGATGTACAAAAAGATATACGGTACAAGTCCGAAAGGTGACTGAGAGCTGCACAAAAATATAAATATATTATGAAGGTACTGATATCTTTACTGACTGTACGTTTTTGTGTTAAGATATATTTGCGGAGGTGTTCGAATTGATTACAACAGGCTGCGGCGATACGGGCAAAAGCTCCACAATAAGCCGAAGGGATATTTCAAAAGATGATTTGATATTTGATATTCTCGGTACCGTTGATGAGCTTTCCGCTTTTTTGGGAATTACGAAGTGCGAATGTGGTGAACCGTTAAATAAAAGTATTGAAAATATACAAAAGGATCTGCTGACGATTGGCGGCTACTTTGCCGGCGGATGTGATTTTAATTTTTCTGTCGGTGTTAAGAGAATAGAAGAAGATATGAACACATATGAGCCGGATAAGGTGTGCCCGAACGGTTTCGTTCTGTATGGTGGTAACAGGGCGGGGGCATTTACGGATGTTGCAAGGGCAGTTTCCAGAAGGCTTGAAAGACTTGTTGTCAGATTTTTTGAGAAAAATGAAGCACCGGACGGTGCAACGGCATATTTTAACAGATTGTCGGATTATTTGTTTGTTTTGGCGCGCAGCGCTGAGGAAGGTGGTATTGGCGAATGAAAAAATTGTTTGCAATTTTATTTTTTATTTTGGTGCCTGTGGCAGTGCAGGCATCGGATTTAAGTCCAAAGGATTTAATTTTTGAACAGGACACATCCGGAAAGTACATTTACTGCAATAATATAGAATTTATTTATCGTGATAATCTTGCGGACACATCGAATCCAAATCCGAAATATATCATGAATAACGATTTGACGGCGGGAAAATATTCGTTTTTCGCTTCGCATGTGAATCATACCGAATTACGCGATGCAGACGGAAACATGACGGAGGCTGGCTTTGATATCGAGCTTGACGTTGAATTTAAAGCGAAGCAGGATACTGTAATTACCGTGCGGAATCTTGGATTTGAGGTTCCCGAAAACATTAAGTATTATTATAACGGAAAATCATACACATATGAAGAAGCATGGGGATGTCTCAATGCGTGGGCGAGCTACAAGCGTATACCGATACGTCAGATAGATTCGGGTAAAACATATAAACCGATTGATTTTGAGCCGCTTTCGATTAAGCTAAGTGCCGGAGAAACCTTTTATTTAAGCAGCATTATTCCGAATTATTGTGCTGTTCCGTTTTACAGACCTGTGCATTTGTTGGCGGATTTTGATGTTTCGGACGGTGATGTGTCCTGCAATGTATGTGCATTCAAATCTTGGGGCGAGCTTGGAAATCGTGATAATGTCGCAAGCAATATCGGATATGGCATATATCAGCGCGAGAAACAGTATAAGGGTATTGCCGACTGTATGAACAGTGTAAGTGTCGAGCTTAACTATTCTATAGATGATTGGGTTGGCGGTGATACATATTTTCCCGTTAAAGTATATAATCAATATGCTCCCGGCGGCAATGCCGTAAATAAGTGGTTTACACACTTAAATCCGGCAGCTGACCCATGGTCAAAGACCCTTGCGGCGGCATCGGATATGCTTTCGTTTAAATATCGTGACCCTTCAAAGAAAACGTATTACGGTCCGTCTGTAAAGGACAATGCCAAGGATGATATCTGGTGCTTTGACATATATCACAGTGATACCTCGGCTTATCCCGGAAAAGACAGCGGCATAAACAGGAACAGCTATAAGCCGAATTATGAGCTTAATACATCTTCTCCGGAAATATACGCTTGCAATCTCGGAAATTACGGTGTAAGTGTAAATTATAAATACACTATCGAAAATACCGGTGAGGTTACCCGTTTTGTTGTCTATAATTTAAACACTACGGCAAATAACATAGTAATTCTGCGCGACGAAAACGGTAATATGGTTAATGAGTACGCTCTTTGTAAGGGCAGTGGTTCCGCCAAAAGCAATGACACCATGGCTTGTATCGAATTGCCCGGTAAATCGGTCACAACCTTTTATTTGGAAGTGATTTTGCCTACCAATTATGTAGGCGGAATGGAAAATTCCCTTATTTTAAAGGATGCTCCGGTGGTTATTCCCGTGTATGAAAATGCATATCAGGAGGTTAAATGGGATTACAGCTGGACAGGCAAGGAGTTTATAAAATGGGATAACGGCAAACTTTATTTGTCGGATGATATGGTGAATTGGAACTATCAGCCTCTTACGGACGAGGTCGAAGAAATATTCCATGACAACTGGAGCGAATATCGTTTTATGTACGCAGACGGCGGATACGTGGTAAAGCCATGCATATATGATGCTGTACCATATTACGGTGTAAGAGAATATTTCAGAAATGTCTACTTTTTAAATGCCGATTTTACTTTGAAAAAGACAGTTGAGTTTAATCGTTATCCGACAGATATGTCTTATGCGAAGGGAAACTACTATATTACAGCCGGAAGCAGATACAAGTCATCGGATATGCAGAATTGGGAGCTTACGGATTCATCTTCAAGCATGCCTGTAGACAACGGCGGTAGGTATTCGGTATATACAAAAAACGGCAGCATATACATTTCCTCAAACGGTGTTGATTATTCCGAGGTGATTTTTAACGGTAAAAAGCCTTTGTTTGTCGAATGTCTGGGGGATATATATTATTCTATCGATAAAAATACAATCATGGTTTCCGGCGACGGGATAAATTGGGATGAATATACCTTTGACGAGCGAGTGGAGCTTGTCCGCAGAATAGGCAGTAAAATTCTTGTAAACGGTAAATACGAAGTTGAATATTCTCCGAAAAATATTCTTTCGATTATGTTTGACGGAAGGTATATAGCGTTTGAAAATGAGCCTGTATATGCTGATGACGGTAGTGCCTCGGTTGCAGCATCGGAGCTTTCGAAGGATTTGAGCTTGGCTTTTGGCGAAAACAATTCCGAGCTTATCGCAGCTTTGGAAACAATGAATGCGGATGACTCCGACATGTTTTTTGTTAAAAACGGTATCAAATATGTCAAGATAAGAAAAGTATGCGAAAGTCTCGGATTCAGCGTGTCGTACAGTGATGAAACCGAGCTTGTAACGATTAAAAAATGAATCTTTTACCAAATTCAAATTAAAAATCTTGAAATAATATATTGTATGTGATATAATACTATATATGATACTTTAAAATTGATGAGATAAGTGGTTTTAGTAATTATATTTAATCAAATTTAATTTATACAATAAATCGGAGGATAAACAAATGAAGTATAAAAGAATACTTTTAAAAATCAGCGGAGAAGCTCTTGCCGGTGAGAAGCATTTTGGACTTTGCGAAGATACTATCGGAGCAATTACCGATAAAGTTAAACAGGCACTTAATATGGGGGTTGAAATCGCCATTGTTGTCGGCGGCGGAAACTTCTGGCGTGGACGAAGCGGAAAGCAGATGGATCGTACAAGAGCTGACTATATGGGTATGCTGGCAACCGTTATCAATGCACTGGCACTTCAAGATGCACTTGAGCAGCGCGGAGTTCCCACAAGGGTACAGACTGCCATTGAAATGCGTCAGATAGCAGAGCCGTATATAAGAGGAAAGGCTACAAGACATTTGGAAAAGGGCAGAATCGTTATTTTCGGATGCGGTATCGGAAATCCGTTCTTCTCTACAGACACAACCGCGGCACTTCGTGCGGCTGAAATAGATGCTGATATCATCATGCTTGCGAAAAATGTCGATGCGGTATATGACAGTGACCCGAATGTAAACAAGGATGCGAAGCGTTTTTCAAAGCTTTCATATAAAGAAGTTCTTAACCGTGGACTCGGTGTAATGGATTCGACCGCTACATCTCTTTGTATGGATAACAATATTCCGATACGTGTATTCGGAATATCGGAACCCGAAAATATTATCAGAGTATTAAACGGTGAGGAAATAGGAACTCTGGTTTCAAATGACTGATTCTTATTTTGAGGTCGGCGTATTTAGCGTGGATATACCAGTCAATGCCCGGTATTGATGAAACTTTGATATTATAAATAAAATACATTTCAATAATGGAGGAATAATTTATGGCAAACAACCTTAAAGTTTTTGAAGAAAAAATGCAGAAAACAATTTCGGTTCTTGAATCCGAAATGAAAACAGTAAGAGCAGGAAGAGCAAATCCGGCTATTTTGGATAAGGTAGCGGTTGAATACTACGGCGCTATGTCACCGCTTACACAGATTGCAAATGTTAGTGTGCCCGATGCAAGAACCATTATGGTACAGCCGTGGGATGCATCTATCCTGGGCGAAATCGAAAAGGCAATCTTAAAATCCGATATAGGAATTACGCCGAATAACGACGGTAAGGCTATAAGACTTAACTTCCCGCCGCTCACTGAGGAGAGAAGAAAAGAGCTTGTAAAAGGTATCCATAAAAAAGGTGAGGATGCTAAGGTTGCAATTCGCTCGATCAGACGTGATGCTATGGAAGATGCTAAGGCTCAGAAGAAAAATGGCGATATAACCGAGGATGATGTTAAGGATTTGGAAAAGGATATTCAAAAGCTTACCGATAATTACGTAAAGGACATCGATACTGTTATAGCCGCAAAGGAAAAAGAGGTACTCGAAGTATAACAGACGATTTGACTATATGTTTTAGGAGGAGCTAATGTTCGGATTTAAAAAAAAGCCGACGGAAGATGTGGATTATGACAACCTTCCGGTTCACATAGGAATTATAATGGACGGAAACGGCAGATGGGCAAAAAAACGCGGACTACCGCGAAGTGCCGGGCATAAAGCAGGTGCCGATACTTTGGAAAAAATTACTCGTTTTGCCGGTGATATCGGTATACGTTATATCACTTATTATGCGTTTTCCACAGAAAATTGGAAACGCCCTTCTGATGAAGTGAAATCGTTGATGAAATTGATGGTTTATTATTTGGATAACTACAAGAAATTACTCGGCGGTGAAGATATACGCATACGGATTATCGGTAAGCGTGACGGTCTGTCCGACGAAATACGTGAGAAAATCGATATTGTAGAAAACAATACCAAGCATAACAGCAAGATAACTATGAATATTGCCATTAATTACGGCGGTCGAGAGGATATAGTGAATGCTGTCAAAAACATCGCATCGGATGTAAAAAACGGTGTTATGGATATCGATGATATAGATGAAAAAACAGTTTCCGAAAATTTGTATACATACTATATGCCCGACCCCGATCTTATAATTAGACCGAGCGGTGAGCTAAGGCTCAGTAATTTTTTGCTTTGGCAGAGTGCTTACAGTGAGCTTTGGTTTGCGGATATAAATTGGCCTGATTTTACAAAGAATGATTTTTTGCGGGCAATTTCGGAATATCAGAAAAGAAATAGACGATACGGAGGTGTTTGACTTGCTCAAACAGCGGATAACAGTTGGTGTAATAGGAGCGGCATTTGCAATTTTGGTGCTTTGCCTCGGTGTTAAGACTCTTGCGGTTGCCATGGGATTAATTGCTCTGATAGGTCTTAGCGAAATATACAGTGCGACCGGAATATTGAAAAAGCGTAATAAGCTTTGCATAGCCGGATACATCTATACAATTGCCTTGTATTGTGTATTGGTATTTTTAAAAAATGCACCTCAGACATTGGGTATAGGCGTGGCTGTTTATGCGGCTTTTCTTATGATATATATGATTTTTAATCATGATAAAATCGGTTTTGGGGATATTGCGGAAATGTTTTTTGCAACAATGTATGTTTCAGCATTGTTTGCATATGTTATACTTATAAGGAAGCTGCATGTTGGTAATTTTGCTATTTGGATTATTTTTATTACAGCATGGCTTTCCGATACTGCGGCTTTTGCGGTTGGCAGACGTTTCGGTGCCAATAAGCTCATTCCGGAGGTCAGTCCGAAAAAGACTGTCGAAGGTGCAATCGGCGGATTGGCAGGTTCGCTTGTGTTTAACATCATATTCGGTTTGATATGTTCCAATGTTTTTGGTTGCACTGTAAATTATCTCGCACTTTCGATACTTGCGATAGTAGCCGGTGTGATGTCACAGCTTGGCGATTTAACCGCATCATGCATTAAGCGTGAGCATGGGATAAAGGATTTCAGTAATCTTCTTCCCGGACACGGCGGTGTGCTTGACAGATTTGATTCTGTACTCTTTGTGGCGCCCGTGGTATATTATTTTGTTATTATATTTAAAGTTATTGCATAGGAATGTTATTGACCTTTGCAGGTTAAGGATTGTTGTCAATGAAAAACATTGCTGTATTGGGTTCTACAGGGTCGATAGGGACTCAAACACTTGAAATAGCAGAGTGCGATGCCGATATTAATATCGTGGCGCTTTCTGCATTAAAAAACGAAGAATTACTCGAAGCTCAGGCGCGAAAATTTATGCCCGAGCTTGTGTGTATTTGCGATGAATCAAAATATAACTCGCTTAAGCTCAGACTTGCCGATACAAGTGTTAAGGTTGTATGCGGCGAAGAGGCACTAAGCGAGGTTTCGTGCCATACGAGTGCCGATATGGTGCTTACATCTGTCGTGGGAAATGTAGGTCTGATTCCAACCATTAACGCTATAAAAAGTAAAAAGCGTATTTTACTGGCTAATAAAGAAACTCTCGTAACAGGCGGTGAAATTATCATGCCGCTTTCTAAGGAATACGGTGTGGATATAATTCCCGTAGACAGTGAGCATGGTGCGATTTTCCAGTGTTTGCAAGGTGAAAATCGGACTAAAATATCTAAAATATTGCTTACCTGCTCCGGAGGTCCTTTTTACGAAAAAACTGCAGAGCAGCTTATGAATGTGACAGTAAGTGATACACTTAAGCATCCGAAATGGTCTATGGGGGCGAAAATAACCGTTGATTCTGCCACATTAATGAATAAGGGTCTGGAAATGCTTGAAGCACACTGGCTTTTTGACGTTGACATCGATAATATTGAAGTGTATATTCATCGTCAGAGCATTGTTCATTCAATGGTGGAGTTTGTTGACAATTCGGTTATTGCACAGCTTGCTGTACCGGATATGAAACTTCCGATAAGCTATGCAGTGAATTATCCGAACCGTAGTACGGCTGTATGCGAAAAGCTGGATTTATTCGGCATAGGTACTCTTACGTTTGCAAAGCCCGATACCACAACCTTCAGGTGCCTTGATTTGGCAGTGCGTGCGTATAAAGAGGGCGGCATTATGCCGTCTGTAATGAATGGTGCAAATGAGGTTGCCGTGGATGCATTTTTAAACGGTAAATTAGGATTTTTGCAGATTGCCGATGTGGTTGAAGAAGTCATGAACACAGTACCGAATACGTCGGTATCCGTTGAAAATATTTGTAACGGGGATGCCCGCTCGCGTGAAGCTTCCGCGAAAATCATTGAAAGGATTTAGTTATGCTCACAGCAATATATACAATAATAATTTTCTGCTTGATTATAGCGATACATGAATTTGGTCATTTTTTGATGGCGAAGCTCAATGACGTAACCGTCCACGAATTTTCTATTGGTATGGGTCCTAAAATTTTTGGATTCAGAAAATCCGGCACTGACTATAAATTCTGTCTGTTGCCTATCGGTGGCTATGTGAAGCTTGAGGGTGAGGACTGCGAATCCAATGACCCGAATGCATTCGGAAATAAAAAACCGTGGCAGCGATTGCTTGTATTGGCAGCCGGTGCTTTTATGAATTTTTTGCTCGGATTTGTACTTTTTATTTTTTGGTGCAGCTTTTCGGAGGGCTTTACCACAAATGTCGTTGACAAGATTATGAGCCAAAGTGCATTTGAAAAGGCGGATATTCACAGTGGTGATGTTATCCTCAGGATGGAAGGGGATAATTACAAAACTTCTGTTCATGATTATTATGATATATATTATTT
>CAYRGA010000026.1:0-17794 GCA_964423705.1 uncultured Oscillospiraceae bacterium | reverse complement strand
GAGTTTACTCGTAACGAAATATGCCGGAATGTAACACATCTATTGTAAACCTACAAAAAATTATCGAAGTAAATGAAAAAAAGTGTTGACAAATGAAAAATGATGTGTTAAAATGTTACCTGTAAAGTTTAATAAACTAAAGGCTATGACGAAGACGGTCGGTTAATTAAGTCTTGAGAGAGTTGGCGGATGCTGCGAGCCAATGACGAGATTATCCAAGGACCCATCACTTCCGAGCCGGATACCCGAAGCCGTTTGGTTGTAGGCGTATCCCGAAAATTGCAGCGTTAGTGCAAAGGACTTGTTGGAGTCTGTGAGTGGTATGGATTTGTATCTGTACAATTTGAGTGGTACCGCGGATTTATATTCCGTCTCAAAGGTTTTCTTTGAGACGGTTTTTTTATTGCAAACGACTGAATGTCAGAACAATTACTCTTTACAAACACTCATTGCATAATAAACGCCGTTATATCAAACCTAAGGAGGATAACTATGAACGGAGAAGTTTATGAGAAAGCACAGGAAATGAAACAGCTTATGGAGGTTGCTCAGCGAATTAAGCAGACAAGGGAATTACTTGGCTTTTCGGTTGAGGAAATGGCGCAGAAAACAGGGGTTAGTGTTGCTGATTATGAGGAGTATGAAAGCGGAACCAGAGATTTTAACTTTACATTTATTTACAAATGTGCAAAGACATTTTCGGTTGATCCCACAGACCTTTTAAAGGGCTCAAGTCCGACACTTACAGGATATGAGCATACGAAAAAAGGCGAGGGACTTCCCATCACAAGACGTGAGGGCTATACATATAAAAACCTTGCCGCACTCTTTAAAAACAAAACCGCAGAGCCGTTTTGGGTGAAAATCCCGTACAGCGATGAGGATTTAAAAAATCCGCATTATGCCACACACAGCGGTCAGGAATTTGACATCGTTATAAAAGGACGTGTTCAAGCTTACATCGGAGAGAATCCTGTTGTTCTTGAAGAGGGAGATACACTTTATTACAACAGTACAACTCCGCACGCACTTGCCGCAATGGACGGCGAGGATGCCGAGATTTACGCTATGGTTATGCAGGGTGAAGAAAGCCAGTTGACAGATAAAGCAAGTGATTCATCTTCAGATAATGCGTGGAAGGTTCAGCCCAAAACTGCCGTTTACAAGAAGTTTGTTGATACTGTAAAGGATGATAAAAATCGTCTTGTAAGTATTTCATTTAAAAATGAAGATAAATTTAACTTTGCATTTGACTGCGTTGATGAACTGGCTAAAAAATGTCCGTATAAAACCGCAATGGTATATGTGTCAAAGGATAAGGAGGAAAAAAGATTTACTTTCTCCGATATGAGTAAATACTCTGCAATGACAGCGAATTATTTCGAAAGTCTCGGAATCAAAAAAGGCGACAGAGTTATGCTGGTTTTAAAAAGACACTATCAGTTCTGGTTTTCGATTCTGGCACTTCACAAAATCGGTGCGGTGGCAATCCCGGCTACACACCAGCTCTTGGAGCATGACTACGAATACAGATTTAAAGCTGCCGGTGTGAAAGCCATAATCTGCACGGCGGATGACGATGCCGCACATCAGGCAGATCTTGCCGCCGAAAAATATAAAGACCTTGAAATAAAGGTTATTGTCAACGGCAAAAGAGACGGCTGGCATAGCTTTGATGAAGAAATGGTAAGATTCAGTGATGCATATCCGAGAACCGAAGATACAGCCTGCGGAGATGATTACATGGTTATGTTCTTTACATCGGGTACAACCGGCTATCCGAAAATCGCCACACATACTCATAAATATCCTCTCGGACACTTCATCACTGCCAAATATTGGCACAATGTAAATCCGGACGGAATGCATTTTACAATCTCCGATACCGGATGGGGTAAAGCACTTTGGGGTAAATTGTACGGTCAGTGGCTTTGTGAATGTGCGGTATTTGTTTATGATTTTGATAAATTCAATGCCGATGATATACTGCCGATGTTTAAGCAGTACAATATAACCACATTCTGCGCTCCGCCGACAATGTACAGATTTTTCATAAAAGAGGATTTATCAAAATATGATTTGTCCAGTATAGAGTATTCCACGACTGCCGGAGAAGCCCTCAATCCCGAGGTTTACGAGCAGTGGAAAAAGGCGACGGGGCTCAGGCTTATGGAGGGCTTCGGTCAGACTGAAACAACTCTTACCGTCTGCAACCTTCGCGGAAGCAAGACAAAGCTTGGCTCTATGGGTAAACCGAGCCCGATGTACGATGTCGATATAGTGACAGACGACGGAAAGAGTGCAGAAGTCGGCGAAACGGGTGAAATCGTCGTAAGAACCGATAAAGGTATACCGTGCGGTTTGTTTGCGGGCTATTACGGTGATGAGGAAAATACCAAAAAGGCATGGCATGATGGCATGTACCATACCGGTGATTTGGCATGGCGCGATGAGGACGGCTATTTCTGGTATGTGGGACGTATTGATGATGTTATCAAATCATCCGGCTATCGCATTGGACCATTTGAGATTGAAAATGTTATCATGGAGCTTCCCTATGTTCTCGAATGTGCTATAACAGCTGTTCCCGACCCGGTAAGAGGTCAGGTGGTAAAAGCTACTATCGTACTTGTAAAGGGCAAGGAAAAGTCCGATGAATTGAAGAAAGAAATTCAAGACTATGTAAAAACTCATACCGCACCGTATAAATATCCGCGCGTGGTTGAGTTTGTGGATGAGCTTCCGAAAACCATAAGCGGTAAAATCAGAAGAGTTGAAATCAGAGCCAACGATAATAAATAATTAAAATACGGACAGCGGTCGCATTTGTTTTGCGGCTGCTGTCGGCTTATTGCGTCGGAAATGCTTTTGAAATCGAAATTTAAAATATTTTTTCAAAAGGTATTTACATTCAAAAAAAATTGTGTTATAATAGCAAGGTCGACAGCCGATGCTAAGATTTTGGAAACTCCAGCCGAGTCTTTGCATTTGGCGTTTATTAAAGCTCATAAGAGCTATAGGAGGTTAAAACTATGTTAAAAGAAACAAAACAGGCTATTATCAACGAGTACAAGACTCACGAGGGTGACACAGGTTCACCGGAGGTACAGATTGCTATTCTTACTTACAGAATCAATCACCTTACCGAGCATTTGAAATCAAATATGAAGGACCATCATTCAAGACGCGGTCTTTTAAAAATGGTTGGTAAAAGAAGAGGCTTGCTTAATTATCTTGCTAAAATCGATATTGAAAGATACCGTTCTATCATAGCAAGACTTAACATCAGAAAGTAGTCACACATTCGGGCAAAGGAGTTAAAAGCTTCTTTGCCCTGTTTTGGATTAATTAATTACCAATGGGAAACCTGTCGGTGATTAGCAGTTAAATATGTATTTTGTACGCAGAGTATATATTTAACTGCTGATAGAGCGTTTTCCCATTGAAGAAACAGGAGGAAAACTTATATGAAGAAAACTTTTAAAACAACTATTGCAGGCAGAGATTTTGTAGTAGAAGTGGGCGAGGTGGCTCAGCTGGCATCGGGTGCCGCTATGATTAAATACGGCGATACGGTAGTTCTGGCTACTGCAACTGCATCGGCAAAGCCGAGAGAGGGGATTGATTTCTTCCCGCTCAGCGTTGATTATGAAGAAAAAATGTATTCGGTGGGTAAAATCCCCGGCGGATTTCTTAAAAGAGAAGGCAAACCCAGTGAAAAGGCGATTTTAACTTCCAGAGTTATAGACAGACCGATAAGACCGCTGTTCCCGAAGGATTACAGAAATGACGTCGGAATCGTTACGACAGTAATGTCGGTCGATATAGACAACGCTCCTGAAATCTGCGCAATGAATGGTGCATCGATTGCGATTTCCATATCCGAGATGCCTTTCGCAGGTCCGGTAGGTGCGGTTGCTGTCGGTTTGGTTGACGGTGAATTTGTTATTAACCCGACCTTGGAGCAGCGCGAAGTGAGTGAGATGTATGTGACTGTTGCCGGTACAAAAGAAAAAGTCGTTATGATAGAGGCAGGAGCCAACGAAGTAGCCGAGGACGTTATGTTCGATGCAATCGTTTACGCACATGGTGAAATCAAGAAAATATGCGAGTTTATCGATTCTATCGTGGCGGAAGTCGGCAAGGAAAAAGAGCCTTACGTTGCTCATGAGCTTGACCACGAGTTGTTTGATAAGGTGTATGAGTATACCTATGATAAGGTATGTGCAGCTATCGATACTGATGATAAGCGTATCAGAGATGAAAGAATGAAAGTACTTACCGACGATGTTATGGAACACTTCGGCGAGGAAATAGAAGGCAGAGAAGCTGAACTTGATGAGATTTTCTATAAAATTCAAAAGGAAATCGTAAGAAAATGGCTTTATGAAGACCATAAGAGAGTGGATGGCAGAGGCATTGACGAGATTCGTCCGCTCAGTGCAAGTGTCGGCATACTTCCCAGAACACATGGTTCGGGTCTTTTCTCCAGGGGTCAGACACAGGTTCTTACAGTGGCTACACTCGGTGCTGTAAGTGAATCACAGACGATTGATGGTCTTGATGAGGAAACCTCAAAGAGATACATGCACCACTATAACTTCCCGTCATATTCCGTAGGTGAAACCAAGCCATCAAGAGGTCCGGGAAGAAGAGAAATAGGTCACGGTGCGCTTGCTGAAAGAGCACTTAAGCCCGTTATTCCGAGCGAAGAAGAATTTCCGTATGCTATAAGATTGGTGTCCGAGGTTCTCAGTTCAAACGGCTCAACTTCACAGGGTTCTGTTTGCGGCAGCACATTGGCACTTATGGATGCCGGAGTGCCTATTAAGGCACCGGTTGCCGGAATATCCTGCGGTCTTATCACACACGAAGATGATTTTCTTACCATGGTTGATATCCAGGGCGTTGAGGATTTCTACGGCGATATGGACTTTAAGGTTGCCGGTACAAAGAAGGGTATAACCGCTATTCAGATGGATATTAAGGTTGATGGCTTAACCTATGATATCATTAAAAATGCATTTGAAAAGACCAGGAAAGCAAGATGCTATATACTCGATGAAGTAATGCTTAAGGCAATACCGGAGCCTCGCAAGGAGCTTTCTGCTTATGCGCCAAAGATTATTACAACAAAGGTTCCCGTTGATAAGATTAAGGATGTTATCGGAACCGGCGGTAAGGTTATTCAGAAAATCATAGCTGATACAGGAGTTAAGATTGACATTAATGATGACGGATCTGTATTCATTCTTTCAGAAGATACAGAGGCTGCAAAAAGAGCGCTCAATACCGTGGAAGGAATAGTTGCCGAGCCTGAGGTTGGTAAGATATATCTTGGTAAAGTAACAAAAATCATGGATTTCGGTGCGTTTGTTGAGTTTATGCCGAATCGTGAAGGTCTTGTACACATTTCAAAGCTTGACAATAAGCGCGTAAATAAGGTAGAAGATGTCGTTAATGTAGGCGATGAGATACTCGTAAAGCTTGTCGAAATAGACAGAATGGGTAGGAACAATCTTTCCAGAAAGGATGCTCTCGCTGATGACGCGAATAAATCCGAGGAGTAAGATATTAAAATAAGAAACAATGTATAAAGTATACCGCGATATCCAAAAAGTATCGCGGTATATTTGGCTGTGTATAAGGCGGTGAATAATTATGTGTGCAGCTTTTAAAGGAAAAATTTATTTTATGGTACAATGCTCACTTTTTTCAGCAATGCTTTGTATTTGTTCACCGCTGGCTCTGCCGATAGGAGTTATACCGATGACCTTCAGCTTGTTTGCGGTTGTATTGACGGGGATTGTACTCGAAGCAAAAAAAGCTTTTTTGTCGGTAGTATTGTACCTGCTTATGGGGATATGCGGACTTCCGGTATTTTCTGGAGCACAAGCCGGAATCGGTGTTCTGTTCGGACCTACCGGAGGCTATTTGTGGTCGTATGCTTTCACTGCAATGCTTGCGGGTATATCCGTGAAAACAAAAATACAAAATGAAACTATTAAAAAAGCCTGCGTGTTTGCTATTTCCATGTCGGGAGTGCTTGTGTGCTATGTGTGCGGCACTGCTCAATACATGTTTATTACCGGATGTGAGCTTGGCACGGCACTTGCTGTATGTGTATACGGATTTGTGATTTTCGATGTCGTTAAAACACTGCTCGCAGTAATTGTCGGAATGAAGTTGAAGGGTATTTTGATTAAGGCATCTGTCAGTTTATAAAAGCCTTGCCTTAAAATATAAAATTTTTTCAAAAAAACTATTGACAAAATTCACAATCAGTGATATTATATTTAAGTAAAGCAAAGCAGAAGTCCACTTCTCACCTTACGATTTAAAGGCATTGTTAAGGTTAATACTTGTATTAAATGTATAAGTGGGTGGATTTTTGCCCACTTTTTCTTTTGTTTATACAATGAAGAGGTAATGCTTGGTTATTATAAAATTATTTTGGAGGTGCTTTGTCATCAGTAGTAAAGAAATGTTGATTAATGATCAAATCAGAGAAAAGGAAGTTCGTTTAATTGGTTCTGATGGTTCACAGCTTGGTATTTTGCCGATTGCCGATGCGATGAATAAAGCAGATGCTCAGGGACTTGACCTTGTTCTGATTGCTCCACAGGCAAAACCGCCTGCATGCAAGCTTATGGACTACGGTAAATACAAGTTTGAGCAGGGCAAGCGTGATAAGGAAGCTAAGAAAAATCAGAAGACAGTTAATATCAAGGAAGTCAGAATTACACCTTCCATTGATGTTCACGACTTTAATACTAAGGTTAATCAAACAATCAAGTTTTTAAAATCAGGTGATAAAGTTAAGGTTACCGTCAGATTCCGTGGCAGAGAGCTGCATCATGCATCGCTTGGACAGGATTTACTTGCCAAATTTGCAGAAAGCATTTCTGAAATCGGAAATGTGGAGAAAGCGGCAAAGCTTGAAGGAAGAAATATGACAATGGTAGTTGCACCGAAATAATATTTAAGTGCGAAAATTGGAAGGAGTGTAAATGTAATGCCTAAAATTAAAACTCACAGAGGAGCTGCAAAAAGATTCGGTCTTACAAAGAATGGTAAGGTTAAGCTTAATCAAGCTTTCAGAAGACATATTTTAACTAAGAAGTCAACTAAGAGAAAAAGAGCTTTGAGAAAGCAGGCATATGCTTCAAAAGCAAATGCAGCAACAATTAAAAGATTGATACTTTATAAATAAAATATAGGAGGCGTTTTAAATGGCTAGAGTAAAAGGCGCTATGGCTACAAGAAAAAGACATAAGAGAGTATTGAAACTTGCTAAAGGTTACAGAGGTTCCAAGAGTAAGCTTTTCAGAGTTGCCAATCAGGCAGTTATGAAATCATTGTCTTATGCATATATAGGCAGAAAGCAGAAAAAGAGAGATTTCAGAAAGATTTGGATTACCAGAATAAGTGCAGCTTGCAAGCTCAACGGTACAAATTATTCACAGTTCATGAATGGTCTTAAAAAGGCTGATATCAATATGAACAGAAAAATGCTTTCCGAAATTGCTATTGCAGACCCGGCAGCTTTTTCGGAATTGGTTGAAAAAGCAAAAGCAGCAAGAGACTGATATTAATTTTGTACATGTGACCACTATATTTCGATGAAATATAGTGGTTTTATGATATTAAAATAAATTTATTTAAGGGTAAAGACTTATGAATATAATCAGAATAGAAAGTACAGCGAACACTGTTTACAAAAACACAAAAAAACTGCTTGCCGCAAGTACCAGAAGGAAAACGCGTAGCTTTCTGATAGAGGGAGAGCGCATAGTTCGTGATGCAATTAAAAACGGTGCTGATGTTCAGTATGTCATATTGAGTGAAAATGCGCCGCGAATCGAAGAAATTAATAATATTAAAACATATGAAATGCCCAAAAAGCTTTTTGATACGCTTAAAGATACAGTTAATTCACAGGGGATAATGGCGGTCATTAAATATACAGAATCGAATTTTAAGGATGCAGAGCTTGAACGGGGCGGTTGTTATTTATACCTTGATTGCGTGACTGACCCGGGAAATATGGGAACTATCCTACGCACTGCCGATGCATTTGGTGCAAGCGGAGTGGTTCTGTCCGAAGGGTGCGTAGATGTATATAATCCGAAGGTTCTACGCTCAACCATGTCAGGTATATTTAATATTAAACTGTATTTTGACGACGGTACAGCGTTACAAAATTTTAAGCAAGCAGGCTATAAGGTGTTTGGAACCTTCCTTGATGGCAAGTGTATGGGTGAGAAAACCAAATATGGTGAGAAACACGTAATTGTAATGGGTAATGAGGCAAATGGCATATCCGATAAAATTGAAGAATTATGCGATGAAAAAATAAAAATTCCTATGACAGGTGGCGCGGAGTCCTTGAATGTTTCCGTTGCATGTGGTATAATATTATATAATTCGTATATTTACAGAAATGATAAAGAAATGTGAGGTATGTATATGGTTGATTTTGAATTTCATTCGCCGACAAAAATATTTTTCGGCAAGGATGCACATTTAAAAACAGCGGATATAATAAAAAGCTATGGTTTTGATAAAATCATGCTTCACTATGGTAAAGGCTCGGTAATCAAAAGTGGTTTGCATGATGAATTAACCGGGCAGCTTGACAAAGCGGGAATTAAGTATGTTGATTTCGGAGGTGTAGAACCGAATCCGAAATTATCGCTTGTTAAAAAAGGCATAGAGGCTTGCCGTGAAAACGGCGTTCAGATGATTTTGGCGGTAGGCGGCGGAAGTGTAATCGATTCTGCGAAGCTTATTTCAATAGGTGTTGTCAACGACGGCGACCCTTGGCTTTATTCGTTAAGAGAAAAAACAGCCGAAAAATCTCTGCCCGTCGGAACAGTGCTTACACTTTCGGCATCCGGCAGCGAAATGAGTGATTCGTGCGTTATAACGAATGAATCGTCAAACGATAAAAGAGGATTTAGCTCTGAGCAAAACAGACCATTGTTTTCAATCTGCAATCCGTGCCTTACATACACAGTGAATAAATATCAGACTGCTTGTGGGATAGTTGACATTATGATGCATACCCTGGAAAGATTTTTCGCAGTCAGTGAACCTCTTTTTATTACCGACAGTATTTCGAAGGGCCTTTTGAAAACCGTAATCAAGTATGGAATGCGCGCAATAGATAATCCCTGTGATTATGAAGCCAGAGCAAATCTTATGTGGGCAGGTTCGGTTTCTCATAACGGATTAACCGGTTTAAGTTCATCATATGTAATGATTTGCCATCAGCTGGAGCATGAGCTTAGCGGACGTTTCGACAGTGTGGCTCACGGCGCAGGGCTGTCGGTGATTTTCCCGGCATGGGCCAGATTTATATATAAGTACAGACCACAGCGTTTTGCGGAGCTTGCCGAAGATGTATGGGGAATTAAAAGAGATGGCTTAAGTGATGAGGAACTGGCACTTCGCGGAATTGATGCTGCGGAAGAATATTTTAAAAGTATCGGTATGCCTGTCAGGCTTGATGAGCTCGGCATAAACGCAGATGAAAAAGATATAGATATTATGAGTGAAAAATGTACTTATTACGGAAAAAGAGTATTAAATGATTATATAGAATTAAAGAAGGAAGAAATTGCCGAAGTATTCAGAATTGCCGGAGGTGATATGAATTGAGCGGTGCTATAGAATTTATAATCCAAAATCTGCGTCTTATACGTCTTAGGGATATAATCGATATTGCGATAGTTGCCTTCATCATCTACAAGGGTGTAATGCTCGTTAAGGAAACACGTGCGGTACAGCTTATAAAAGGGATAATCATACTTGTCATAGCGACTCAGGTTGCTAATTGGATGCAGCTTAATGCGATAGGCTACCTGCTTTCAAATACGATGCAGGTCGGTGTACTTGCTATAATTATTATGTTTCAGCCGGAGATACGCCGTGCACTTGAAAAAATGGGTACAAGTACCATCGCCGGGAACTTTTTTTCCACAAACGACGAAATAACGGATGTGGCTGATGCGGTATGCGAGGCATCCAAGTATATGTCCGAGCATCGTATCGGTGCTCTTATGCTTTTGGAGCGAAATACAAAGCTCGGTGATATTATGAAGTCGGGTACAGCACTTGATGCGCAGATTTCCCCGCAGCTTCTTATAAATATATTTATGTCGAATACACCTTTGCACGATGGTGCTACCGTTATAGGCGGAAATAAAATTAAAGCAAGTGCATGCTTTCTGCCCCTTACGCAAAATAACAGCTTTTCAAAGGAACTGGGCACGCGTCACAGGGCAGCGATAGGCGTATCGGAAATTGCCGACTGCATTTCGGTTGTTGTTTCTGAAGAAACCGGTAAGATTTCAGTAGCAATGAATGGTGAGCTTGAGCGAAATGTGAATATAGAGCAGCTCAGAAATACTATAATCAATATTATGGGCAGTGACAATGAGCAAAAAGAAAATAGCGATGCAAAGCAGAGCTTGTTTGAAAAAATAGCGCATTGGATGGTGGAAAGAAAATGAAGGATATATTTAAAACAAATTGGTTTATCATGGCAGTATCGCTTTTAAGTGCAATCCTCATTTGGATATATGTCGTATACGAAATCAATCCGATGTACGAAACGGTAATAAGAAAGGTTCCGATTACATATACACGCCAATCCGAGGATTTTGAAAATGGCAAGCTTTCCGTAATTTCAATGGACAGTGAAACGGTCGATATAAAAATCAAGGGAAAGAGAAGCACGATATCAAAATTGAAAGCGGATGATATTAATTGTACCGTCAGCATGTCCGATGTGCAGAGTGCGGGTGAATATTCTCTGCCGATATCAGTCAGCTTTAATACCGACGGAGTTGAGCTTTTGTCGAAAAATCCGTATAAGCTTTCTATGGAGGTTGACAACGTTATAACCGTCGAGAAAAAAATAGAGATTGAAACAACCGGCAAGCCTGCATCGGGTTATATAGCCGAAAGCGTGGAGTACAGCCCGCTTCAGATACGCCTTACCGGTGCCAAGAGTGCTGTGAAGAAAATAAATAAAGCAATGATTTCCGTAGATCTCACTGATGCCGAGGATACCATTGCTGGACGTTACAAGGTTAAACTGTATGATAAAAACGGCAATGAATTTGTCGATGACAGTATAAACAAAAATATTACATACACAGAGCTTAAATATAAAATTTACCAAAGTAAAAATATTGATATAAATGCCGTTTTGTCCTCGGACAGCAATTACTACGGCAAGGTTTCCGTGTCGAAAATCAAGCCTTCGTCCTTAGAGGTTCACGGTGATAAAAGAGTTATGCTTAAGCTTGATAAGATTGACACTAAAAAAATCGATGTCAGTCATGTTAAGGATGGTACCACATTAACCGTTGAACTGGAGGACATTCCGGAGGATATGCGCATTGAAAATGATGTAAAAAAGGTAGAAGTCACTTTTAAGGTAGAGGATAAATAAATTATTAAACGGAGGTACGAAGCAAGTGGGAAGATTATTTGGAACAGACGGAGTAAGGGGCGTGGCTAACAGTGAGCTTACCGCTGAGCTTGCATTTAAGCTTGGTCAGGCAGGTGCAAAGGTGCTTACGAAGAACACTGATGGTGCACCCAAAATTATTATTGGCAAAGATACCAGAATATCGGGTGATATGCTTGAAGCAAGTCTTATAGCCGGATTTTGTTCAACGGGAGCTGTTGTATACCGTGCCGGAGTTGTGCCGACACCGGCTATAGCATATTTGATTAAAAAATATAAAATGGATGCCGGGGTTGTCATAAGTGCATCTCACAATCCCATGGAATACAATGGCATTAAATTTTTCAGCAATGAGGGCTACAAGCTGAGCGATGCCATAGAAAATGAAATTGAAGAATACATTTTAGACGGAAAAGAAATCGGTGAATTGCCGATTGCAGGCGAGGTCGGTCATGTATACGAAGAAGAAAAAGCTGTCGATGATTATGTTGAATATATTAAAAGCACGGTTGATGGTGACTTTTCCGGTATGAAAATCGCGGTTGACTGCGCAAACGGTGCTTCGTATAAATGTGCCCACAGATTATTTGAGCTTTTAGGGGCGGAAGTGGTGTTTATCAATGATAATCCGGATGGATGCAATATAAACGCGGATTGCGGTTCCACGCACCTTGAAGGCTTGTGCGATTTTGTTAAAAAAGGCGATTTTGATATCGGGCTTGCGTTTGACGGCGATGCAGACCGTCTGCTGGCTGTTGATGAAAACGGCGAGGTTGTCGATGGAGATAAAATTATGGCAATATGTGCTGTGGAGCTTAAAAAAAGCAATATGCTTAAGAAAAATACCATCGTCGCAACCGTAATGAGTAATTTGGGATTTTTCAACGCGCTTGATAAGTGCGGAATAAACTATGAGCAAACCACGGTCGGTGACCGCTATGTTCTTGAAAATATGCTTGCAAACGGTTATAGCATAGGCGGTGAGCAGTCGGGACATATAATCTTTTTGGATTATAATACCACCGGTGACGGTTTGATGACTGCCGTACGACTTACAAGTGCATTGCGTAACAGCGGCAAAAAGTTGAGTGACATAAGCAGCTTTGTACAAATTCTTCCCCAGGTATTGGTTAATGCCAAAATATCAAACGAAAATAAAAATTCATATATGGAGGATGAGGCTGTAGCTAATGCTATAAACGACATCAATGCCAAATTTGCCGGAAACGGCCGTGTGCTTATACGCCCGTCGGGTACCGAACCGCTTGTCAGAGTGATGCTTGAAGGTACAGACGAGGATGTTTTGAGGGAGGAAGCTGAGTCACTGGCAAGGCTTATGGAGCAAAGACTCGGCTGAAAAAACTATGACAAAAAAGGAAAGAGCTTCTGAAATACAGAAGGTTTTTGATGTTGTGTACGCGGATGCGAAATGCTCGCTCGACTATGAAAGTGACCACCAGCTCCTTGTTGCCGTACAGCTTTCGGCACAGTGTACCGACGCCAGAGTAAATATAGTGACAAAGGATTTGTTCGCAAAGTATAAAACCGTGTATGATTTTGCAAATGCTGATTTATCTGAGCTGGAGGAGATAATTCGTCCTTGCGGTTTTTATAAAAACAAGGCAAAAAACATCATTGCATCATCAGCTGACATAGTGAACAGATTTAACGGAAATTTGCCAAACAATATGGAGGATTTGACCTCACTTGCCGGTGTAGGAAGAAAAACCGCAAATCTGATTTTGGGTGATGTTTTCGGACAGCCATCGATAGTTGTCGATACGCATTGCATAAGGCTTACAAACCGTTTCGGACTTGTCGACGAAAAAGACCCGGTGAAAATCGAAACGGCTTTGAGAAAGATATTAAATTCCGAGACAAGCGGCACATTTTGTCATCAGCTTGTGTATCACGGCAGAGCAGTATGCAATGCGCGCAAACCGCTGTGTGAGCAGTGCCCTGTGAATCATCTGTGTAAGTATTATTCAAAAAATAAGGGGTAATTACGCCTATGAGTAAAAGAATAGATTTATTACGAAGTTATATGGATACGGCTGGTCTTGATGCCGTTATAATCACGGGCGGTAAAAATATGCGCTATTTCAGCGGGTTTACAGGCGGTGAAGGATATTTGCTTATTTCTCAAGATGAACGGCTTCTCGTGACGGATTTCAGATATACCGAGCAGGCACAAATTCAGACAGAGGATTTTAAAATATATGATTCTGCTGAATTTGATTTAAAATCACGGACATCCTGTATGGGAGCTGTCGGATTTGAAAATATAAGTATAAGTTTTAACTCTTATGTAAATCTTACTAAGAGCATAAAAAAGCTTGCTCCGCTCGGATTTGCGCTTATGAATATACGTGCCGTCAAGGATGAAGATGAAATAAAGAAAATCAAAACCGCAGAGTACATAGGTGATATGGCTTTTGAGCATATATTGAACTATATCAAGCCCGGTGTTTCGGAAAGGGATATAGCTCTTGAAATAGAGTACTTTATGCGTAAAAACGGGGCGGAAGGGCAGAGCTTTTCGGCGATAGTCGCCTCGGGTGCAAACGGTTCGATGCCGCATGCTGAGCCGGGTGATAAGCTTATTAGAAAAGGTGAATTTATCGTCCTTGATTTCGGATGTGTATATGATGGATATTGCAGTGATATGACACGTACCGTTTGTGTCGGAAAAGCAACCGATGAAATGAAGGATATATATAATACCGTCCTTGATGCACAGCTTTCGTCGATTGACATGCTGAAAGAGGGTACGATACCGAGTGAGCTTCATAACAATGCAAAGGCTATAATTGACATAAAATATCCAAACTGCTTCGGGCACGCATTGGGACACGGTGTCGGACTGGATATACACGAGCTGCCGAATCTTTCGCCACGAAACAGTAATCCGCTGGTGAGCGGTAACATCGTAACTGTCGAACCGGGGATTTATGTAAAGGGCTTTTGCGGTGTAAGGATTGAGGATTTGGTGCTTATAAAGGGTGAAAATACGTTAAATCTAACAACTTCTACAAAAAAACTTATAGAAATATAATAAAAATGGAAATTTTTAAAAAAAATACTTGAAAAATACAGAGTTTTCTATTACAATAGTATTATGTATTATATTGACTTATCGGAGGTAATAATTAATGATAACAGCAGGAGATTTCAGAAACGGAAAAACATTTGAGCTTGAGGGCGGAGTTTGGCAGATAGTCGAATTTCAGCATGTAAAGCCGGGTAAAGGCGCAGCTTTCGTAAGAACCAAAATTAAAAATGTAATCACCGGTTCTGTAGTAGAAAAAACCTTCAGACCTACAGAGAAGTTTGAAGAAGCATTCATCGAAAGAAAGGACATGCAGTATTCATATGCTGACGGTTCACTTTACTATTTTATGGATTTGGAAACATTTGATATGCTCCCGATTAATGAGGATCTCATAAAAGATAAAATGGTATTTGTTAAGGAAAACGATACCTGCAAGATTCTTTCATATAAGGGCAATGTATTTGACATCGAGCCTCCTACATTCGTAGAGCTTGTGGTTACCGAAACAGAACCCGGCTTCAAGGGCGATACTTCTACAGGTGCTACAAAGCCGTGTACTTTGGAAACAGGAGCTCAGCTTATGGTTCCTCTCTTTATCGACCAGGGTGATGTAATTCGTGTTGACACAAGAACAGGCGAATATATGGAAAGAGCATAATTATTTAAGGAGAATGAATTAATATGGAAAATATTTCTAAGAAAATTGAGTATTTGCGCGGTCTTATGGATGGCATGAAATATGATGAAGCTTCAAAAGAGGGAAGCATATTCTGCAATATTTTGGAAATTCTTGATGAAATGAATGACACAATCGATGATTTGTATTCATATCAGGATGAAGTTGCAGAGCAGGTAGACCTTATTGACGAGGATTTGGCTGCCATCGAAAGCGAGTTCGCTGAAGAGTGTGACGGTGATTGCTGTTCATGCGGTGAGGACTGTGACTTTGACGATATGGAATATTATGAGCTTGAATGCCCGAAGTGCGGCGAAACTATCTGCCTTGACGAGGATTTCTTCGATTCCGATGAGGATATAGTTTGCCCCAGCTGCGGAGAGCAAATAGACATCGAATTTGACGACGTGACAGAGGAATAATTCTAATCTGTATATCAACATCCCCTCAGTATGCATATTATATAAATAGAGCGGAAAGCTTTATTTTGTAATGTGCCGAGGGGATTTTTTATGGGCGGATTCAGCATAAATAAGTGCAGACTTATAAGTATAGTCGAAAGTGTGAACGACGAAATAATCGATTACGGAGTTAAAATGGTTGGTGCTCCGCTTGAATGGGGCGAAACAATGGGTGAGGGGATAAAGGTCGGTATAATCGATACCGGAGTTGACAGTGACCACCCGGAGCTTGTAAACAGAATTAAGGACGGAGCAAATTTCAGCGGAGGCAGTACGGACGATTTTGAGGATGAAAACGGGCACGGTACACATATATGCGGTATAGTTGCCGCCGAAAAAAACGGAATAGGTGTAATCGGCGTGGCACCTAAGGCGGATTTGTATGTAGCGAAGGCATTTAATAAAAACGGCAAAACCACATACAACTCCATCGTCAAAAGCATAAGGTGGCTTGTGAACAATAATGTCGATGTTATAAATATGTCTTTTTCCTCCGATATGGCATCACCCGAATATAAATCACTTATATCCGATGTGCATAACCGCGGTATAAGTATAATATGCGCCGCAGGGAATGAGGGTGAACTTGGAGAGAATACTATCGGTTATCCTGCAAGATTTGAGGAAACCGTAGCTGTTTCGGCGGTGGATATAAACAGAAATATCGCCGATTTCAGCTCCAGGGGATACGCTGCGGAAATATCCGCTGCAGGTATAGATATATATTCGACTTACTTAAACGGAGGATATGCGACCCTCAGTGGAACTTCAATGGCAACGCCGATAATAACCGGTGCTGTTGCGTTGCTTATGGGAAAGGGATTTCTTCGATACGGTAGACGCCTAACACCTGATGAGATTCGCCTGCTTCTTAACATATACACCGAAAATGTAAGCAGTAGCGGTCGAGATAAGAGATACGGTTATGGTATTTTTTCATTCGGTCGAATCGGTAACCCGGACTACATTATGAATGAGTTGTCGAAGAATAATTTTAAATCGGATAATAAAAAAGACAGCGCAGTTATTGATATAGCAACTGCGCTGCTTGCTTATAAATTTTTAGGATTTTTTTAACCAAAAACCATTATTCATTGCTTATATATGGCTGGTTATATGTATTATTGAAACATTAAATGATATGTTATTATTTGTTAAGGAGGTTTTCAAATATCTTGTTTACCTCATCATATGATTTCGGAGTACCGATATCATAGCATTCACCGCTGAATTCGTAAGCATATACATCTTTTTGCTTGCAGAGCCATGAAGGGAAGAAACCCGGAGCATCCGGATTGTTACCTTCATTTAAGTATTTGTCAAACATAGCGACGGTATCCTTCTTGTAAATATACGAAGCGAAGGCTGCAAGCTTGGATTTCGGTTCACTCGGCTTTTCAACCATGTCGATAACTCTGTTGTCGGCATCATGTATCACATTTGCCATGCGTTTTAAATCCTCCGGGTCGCTCATTTCCTTAACCAAAATCATATCCTTATTTAAACGTTTATATTCATTATAATAGTCAATGAGTTTAAATGTAAATATATTGTCACCTGCCATAATCAAGATATCTTCATCAATGCTCATTCTGTCAATGGCAAATTTTATATCTCCTATAGCACCGAGCTTGTTTGAATCGTCAGTAGTACCGTCATCCAATACAGTTACTTTGAGTTTGGTATCAAGCTCCTTGCTCCAATCATTAAAGCATGTGTAGAATTTTGCGTTGCTCACTATGATTAATTCGTTTATATCGGAAATTGTTTCTATTTCCTCTGTAATATAATTAAGAATGGGTTTTCCTGCTATGGGCAAAAGTGCCTTTGGTTTGTCAAGGGTAAGGGGATAAAGCCTGGTGGCATATCCGGCAGCAAGAATAATAGCTTTCATGTTATTACCTCCATGTATTGATATATTTTTTGTGTTATAATTTAAATATAAAATCGGCGAATATAGATGCCGAAATTTCATTATACCGGGAGTAAAAATGCTTGCTTGCAAGGGCATTTTTACGACGCCGTCAATTGGCACATAGCGGTCGAATGAACGCAAAAAGCCGATAGGCTTTAAGAATTTTTTGTAATAAAATTCTGTTATGTGACAATTATAACATATAATA
>CAYRGA010000025.1:0-20128 GCA_964423705.1 uncultured Oscillospiraceae bacterium | reverse complement strand
AGGTTAAAATGATAGGAGGACGGGAAAGAAATGGATACTAAAAACATACGAAATGTGTGTATTGCCGCGCACTCAAACGCAGGCAAAACATCACTTTGTGAGGCTATGCTGAAAAAAGCAGGGGTAATTGAAAGAATCGGAAAAACCGAGGACGGAAACACTGTGTCGGATTTTGATTCGGAAGAAATCAAAAGAAAAATTTCGATAAATACATCTGTAATTCCAATTGAGTGGAATAACGTAAAAATTAATTTTTTGGATACGCCGGGAACCTTTGATTTTGTGGGCGAGCAGCTTGAAGCCGCTTCCGTATGTGAAAACGCGCTTATAGTTGTCAGCGGAAAATCCGGCGTGAGCGCAGGAACAGAGCGCGCTTGGAAGCTTGCCGAGGATAAACCGAAGATAGTATTTGTAAATAAGCTTGATGATATTAAGGCGAATTATTCAAAAGTTATAGAAGAATTGAATGATGTTTTCGGAAAGAGTATAGCACCCTTTACTTTCCCGATAAAAGACGGCGATTCACTTACGGGATTTGTAGATGTAATAAAAATGCGCGCAAAAATGTTTAAGGGTGATAACGCCACATATGAGGATATACCGGATGCGTTTAAGGATATTGCGGCAAGAAGCCGCGATATTCTGCTGGAGGCGGTTGCCGAGGTAAGCGAGGAATTGATGCAGAAGTATTTTGACGGCGCGGAATTTACCGAGGATGAAATAAAGAGCGCTCTTAAGGTGGGAATAAAGGATAAAACAGTTGTGCCGGTTATTTGTGGAAGTGTACATTCAAAGATAGGAATCACACATTTATTAAATACTGTCGCGGATTATATGCTGTCGCCGGATGAATGTGATGCCGTAGAAGCCGAAAATGCGGTAAACGGCGAAATTGAGGATATAAAATGCGACAGCACAAGCCATGCTGCGATTAAGATTTTCAAAACTGTTGTGGACAGTTATGTGGGTAAAATGTCCTACTTTAAGGTTTTGTCGGGAGAAATCAAGCCCGATACACTGCTCATAAATACCAATAAATCAAAAGAAGAAAAACTCGGCAAGCTGTATTTTATGAGGGGTAAAAAGCAAATCGAGGCACAAGCTGTGACCGCAGGTGATATAGGTGTGACAGCTAAGCTGATATATGCCGAAACCTCCGATACACTGTGCGCACCTGCATTTAAGGTTAAGACGGAAGCTATAGATTTCCCGAAGCCGGTTCTTTCTATGGCTATAGAGCCTAAGGCGAAGGGTGATGAAGAAAAAATAAGCACAGGTCTTTCAAAGCTTTTGAGTGAGGATAAAACCTTTTCGCTCGTTCAAAATTCCGAAACTCATCAAACTGTCATATCCGGTACAGGTGAGCAGCATCTGAGCGTGATATGTTCAAAGCTTGCCTCGAAATTCGGCGTGGAGGTAAACCTTAAAGAACCCAGAGTGGCATACCGCGAGTCGATTAAAGGAAAAGCTAAGGCTGAGGGCAAACATAAAAAGCAGTCCGGAGGACATGGACAGTACGGTCATGTATGGATTGAGTTTGAGCCTTGTGACAGTGAGGAGCTTGTTTTTGAGGAGAAAATATTCGGCGGAAGTGTACCGAAGAACTTTTTCCCGGCTGTGGAAAAGGGTATAAGAGAGAGCATGAAAAACGGTGTTTTGGCAGGATACCCGGTTGTAAACCTGAAGGCAACGCTTTTAGACGGCTCTTATCACCCGGTTGATTCTTCGGAGCTTGCGTTTAAGACAGCGGCATCGCTGGCATATAAGGAGGCAATGCCGAAAGCTAAGCCTGTGATATTGGAGCCTGTGGGTGAATTGAAGGCGTATGTGCCAAATTCATATACGGGAGATGTGGTAGGCGATTTGAACAGACGCCGCGGAAAAATAATGGGTATGAATCCCGCAAATGAAAAGGTAACGGAAATCACCGCTTATGTTCCCGAAGCTGAAATGCTGAAATATGCTACGGACTTGAGGGCTATCACAAACGGAAGAGGAAGCTTTGAGTTTAATCATAAAATGTATGAAGAAGTTCCCGGAAATATTCTTGATAAAATCATAGAAATGTCAAAGACTTGATTTGAAGTAAAAATAATGTACCGCCTCGTATTTTACGGAGCGGTACATTATTGATAATAGACTTAAAGCTTATTCTTCGAGTGCGTTTTTCAATGCTTTAGCGAGCTGGTCGGGGCAGGATGTTCCCTTATAGCCGCACTGTATACCTTCAAACAATTCGATTATTTCTTCGGCTTTTCTGCCTTCGCACAATTTGGCAACACCGACAGTATTGCCGGGGCATCCGCCGAAAAACTTAACATTTTTTACTATACCGTCATCGATTTCAAATGAAATCTCTGCCGGGCAAACTCCTGTAGGTCTGAATGTGTATTTCATAATTATTCCTCCAATATTTATATACTGTAATAATGTAAAATATTATATGAAAGTGTAATCACCGGAGAGTAATGACAACCGGTGAGTCTTCATTTATGCCCTTTCCGGGTGTTTCACTTAATTCAATTTTAAATTTTTTGTAGGACGCTTCATATATATTTATCATATCCATTTCATTGTAGTACATTACTATTTTTTTCGAAACGGCTTCTTCAAAAACATCAATATCATATTCCTTATCCGGAGAAGATATAAGGTCACCGAAGGTCATAAAAATATGAGTACAGGTACCGAGCGGAATGTAATTTTCATTTTCATCAAAATCATATTCGGAAAATGCGTACCAATTTTCGTTTTCGGCAAATTTGTATATTGGTCCGTCAATCCAGTCGGAGTCGGTTATTTCTCCGTATTTATTGAGAAAATACTTTGCGTTTTGTCCCAGCTCGTTGATTTTATTTTCTTTGATTGAGGGAGCACTTGATTTGGAAATCTCAATTTGATTTTCGTAATCAGATTCGGATATATTTACGCTTTGGGTGGTTTGAGCTTTGTTTCCACAGCTGCATAACAATAATAAAGCCGCAATTATGAAAACAAGTGTCTTTTTTCTCATGATTTTCCCCCGTGGGTATCTTTATTGTTTAACGATGAGCCTGCATCTCTTAAGGGCTTGTACACCTTAACGGCGACAACCACGATAAATATTATGGCTATTACAAATACTGCTGCCCAGTACGCGCCGCTCTCAAGAACAACCACCGCACTTAAGGCAAGTATCGAAGCTATGACATATAATATGGCAACGGTCTGCTTTTGTGAAAATCCCATATCCATAAGTCTGTGATGCAGATGTCCTCGGTCAGGTGCCATTATAGGTTTTTTGTTCCATATTCTTCTGATTATGGCAAAGGTAGTGTCGAATATCGGAAGACCGAGTATAAGGAACGGGATAATGAAGGATATTACCACATATCCCTTAAACAAGCCTTGTATGCATATCACAGACAGCATGAAACCCAAGAAGGTTGACCCTGTATCACCCATAAATATTTTAGCCGGATTAAAATTGTACGGCAAAAATCCCATACAAGCACCGGCAAGTGCAGCTGTTATGATAGCGACCTCCATTTCACTTGCGAGTATTGCTATAAAAAACAGTGAAAACGTAGCTATAGATGACACTCCGACAGCCAAGCCGTCAAGACCGTCGATGAGATTAACGGCGTTTGTAACGCCGACAATCCATAAAATCGTAATCGGTATACTCATCCATTTAAGAGGAAGTATGCCGCCTTCGATAATAAATTCAGGTACACTTATATATTTAATTATAACACCGTGCAAAACAACTATTACGGCAACCAAAATCTGTATGCTGAATTTGATTTTGGCACTGAGCTGCTTGACATCGTCAACTATTCCCATGGCTACTATTATCAGAGAGCCGAGGATTATTCCGCGTAATTGGCCTTCCACCACGGTAAAGCACAAAATACTTATCAAAAATCCGTAAAATATTGCCAAGCCGCCAAGTCTGGGAATCGGATGGTCATGCACGCGGCGTGCATCCTTCGGTACGTCCACGGCACCGATTTTGTATGCCAGCATTTTTACAAGCGGTGTGGATGCCAGCGATACACCGAATGCCAGTGAAAAGCAAAGAATGAGTTTTACTATATCCATATTATTACACCGTACGGCTTTTAAAACGGTCTGTTTATAAAGCCAACCTTTCTTTTGACTTTGGAAAGAGTTTTGTCGGAAATTCTACATGCGCGCTCTGCTCCCGACTTGTAGATGCTTTCGAGGTAATCCTTGTTTTTCCTTAAATCAAGGTATTTTTCTCTTACAGGAGTCAGCTCGTCTGCCACGACTTCTCCGACAGCCTGCTTAAATTCACCGTAGCCCTTTCCCGAAAATTCGTTTACTGTTTCGTCGGGGCTCTTTCCCGTAATGCTTGAATAAATATTTATAAGGTTATTTATTCCGCTTTTTCCTTCACGATATGCAATTTCACCGTCGGAATCGGTAACTGCTTTTTTGAATTTACGCATAATGGTGTCTTTATCATCCAGAATAGAGATAAATCCGTTTACATTCGGGTCGGATTTACTCATTTTGGAGGTCGGGTCTTGAAGGCTCATTATTCTGGCACCTTCCTTCGGTATGAAACCGTCGGCAACCTTAAACACATCGCCGTAAATGTGGTTAAATCTTATGGCGATATCTCTGCAAAGCTCCAAGTGCTGCTTTTGGTCGACTCCAACCGGTACAAGGTCGGTTTGATATAAAAGTATATCTGCCGCCATGAGAACCGGATAAGTAAACAGGCCGGCGTTTATGTTGTCGGCATGCTTTGAGCTTTTGTCCTTAAACTGTGTCATACGGTTAAGCTCTCCCATATAAGTGAAGCAGTTTAAAATCCATGCAAGCTCGGCGTGTGCGGAAGCGTGCGACTGAAAAAACACTATGTTTTTTTCACCGTCAATTCCCGCCGCAAGGTACTGACACAGAAAATCCATGCAGCGTTTTCTGAGCTCGATAGGGTCCTGCCTTACGGTTATGGAGTGTAAGTCAACAACAGAAAAAATGCAGTTGTAATCGTTTTGCAGATTAACCCAGTTTTTTAATGCTCCTATATAATTTCCCAGTGTTATACAGCCTGTAGGCTGTATACCGCTGAATATCGTCTTTTTATCTTCCATATTACAGTGTATCTCCTTATTCAAGTTCTTTTTTCAGGATGCTTCCCAAAATCTCAATACCTTTAACGATGTTTTCGTTTGATGCCGTCGAAAAATTCAATCTGAAGCAGTTTGAAGGAGCATCGATGTCAGTCATGCAGGTGTTTCCGGGTACAAAAGCTACCTTCGCTTCGATGGCCTTTTCAAAAATCTTCTTGGAGTCTGTTCCATTAGGCATAGTGCACCAGAGGAATATTCCGCCGTCGGGATTGGTGTGAGTGACGCATTTTGGAAAGTACTTCTCTATACTCTCTATCATGAGCTTGCATTTTTCACCGTAAAGCTTGCAGCCCTTCTCGATATGTGCGTCGTAATCATAGTTTTTAATGTATTCTGTTACAAGCATTTGATTCATCAACGGTGTGTGAACGTCGTTTACTTGCTTTACAACGACTATTCTGTTCAAAATATCCTTATGGCAGCAAACGAAGCCTACTCTGATTCCCGGAGAAAGGGTCTTTGAGAAGGAACCTACGTATATAACTCTGCCGTTTTCGTCCTCTGATTTTATAGCCGGGATAGGTTCTCCGGAAAATCTTAATTCGCCGTAAGGATTGTCCTCGATTATATAGCAGTCATATTTCTCGGCAAGCTGTAAAAGCTGTTTTCTTTTTTCCAAGGACATGGTGGTTCCCATGGGATTCTGGAAGGTCGGGATAGTGTATATGAGTTTTATGCTTTGTGTTTTTAATATTTCCTCGGTTTTCTCAATATTGATTCCGTCCTCGTCCATCTCGACACCGTAGAGCTTGGCGTTGTAGGAGCGGAAGGAATTAAGTGAGCCTATGAAGCTGGGGTCTTCAACTATTATTCCCTCTCCCTCATTTACAAGTGCTTTTACCGTCAGGTCAATCGCCTGCTGCGCACCCGTAGTCACTATCGTACCGTCAAAGTCCTTTCCGATGCTGTCATTTTTTAAACGGTTGTTGATTATTTCAATAAGTGGTGCATAGCCCTCCGTCACGCCGTATACCAATGCCTGTTTGCCGTTTTCAAGCATCATTTTATTTAACAGATATCCCCATTCCTCGGTTGGGAAAAGCTCCGGTGATGGTATACCTCCCGCAAAGCTTATTATGTCAGCTTGCCCCACCAGTTTAAAGATTTCTCTTATGGCGGATGCCTTAAGTCCCGTTACTCTTGATGCCAATGAATTTTGTATGTTCATTTTTAAACTCCTCTCGTGTTAAAATTATTGTATGTAATTTGATATTGCTATTTTGTAAACACCGTATATTATTTTTGCCGCTTCCGCACGCAGAGCTGTCCCCTTCGGGTCAAACCTGCCGTCTTCTCTGCCGCTTATGATGCCTTCGTTCTTTAAAGAGTATACAGCTTGATGCGCATAATCCGAAATTTCACCGTCGTCGGAAAAGGACGGTGCTATCTCATCCGAAAAGTCGATACCAATACGGTTTAATGCTTTAAACGCCAGATACGCCATGTCCTCTCTTGTTATGAGAGAATCACTGTCAAGTGATTCGGAACTGTATATATCGAGTAAACCGGCTTCCTTTGCCGAGGATACATAGACATATCCCCAGTCATCCGACGGAACATCGATGTATGAGGAATCGGCATCTGTTTTCACAATCCCGCAGGCACCGCATATCATTTTTATAAATTCCTTGCGCGTTACACTTTTTTCGGGCATAAATTTATTATTTCCCGCACCGGAAATAATACCCGCTTTGTTTAGTTCTTCTGCGGCTTCTGCCGCCCATTCGTAGCCTTCCATATCGGAAAATCCGATGCTTGAAGTCAAATATGTATCAAAAACCGCCTCAGCCGTTTCGGCACAGCAATATATATTTTTTGAAATTACAAGCATTGTCAATGCTAAACAAATGTATTTTTTCATTTAATGCCTCCTTCAAACAGGTAGATTTATCTACTTTGATGTTATTCAGGCGAAAAAACGCTGTAATCAAAAACAATCTGCCCTTTGCCTCGGTTTCAAGCCGTTGACAAAATGCTTAATGGCAGAGCACTGCCCATTATTGAACATTATACTACAATGTGCGATTTATGTCAATCGGCAACGCCTTGGAGAAAATGTGTAAATTTCCGAAGTTTACAAAGCTGCGGGTGTAAAATTTTCTCATAAAGTTTAAATTTATCGTCAATTAATATCAATTCATTGAATTAACCAAAAAAAGATGATATAATTTCAAAAAATATCAAGGGGAGATTACATGAAATATAGGATAGGAAGAGGAATTTTATACCGTGACGGGATTCCCGTTTTTGCGCTCGGGGCATCTTATTATCCCTCATTTTTGTCGTCAAAGTATCAGGTTCCGGAAAGCGGTGACCGAGTCGGAGAGATGAAAAAAGATCTTCGCAAAATGAAGGAATCGGGTTTGAATTTTTTCAGAACAGCCGCTTTGGCTGAAATAAAGAATAAAAATGGTGTTATAAACACTAAATCCGAATTTACGGATTTGATGGCGGAGGAAGCGGCTACCGTGGGTCTGGCGGCAAGCATACGCCTTAACGGCTATTTTGTGAATCTTTCCGAAAATGAAAATTATGAATTTATAAATCATAAAGGTGAAGCAATGAAAAAGGACTGGAATGTATTTATGCAGTCCAGTCTGCATCACAAAGGCTTTAATGCCGATAATATCGCCGCGACAAAGGCACTGGCGAGCCATTTTGATAAGTATTCGTCGGTCGTGTCGTATCAGATATACAACGAACCTCATTATCCATTTAACGGCGTGTTTGATTATCATCCCGATGCGATAGAAGCATATAAAAGGTGGCTTGTCGAAGAGGGCATAATTACCGAATCCGAAGCGGAAAAGTACGAAATTCCGCGGAGACGTCCGACAGAAAGAGAGGATATAGGAGAATGGATAAGCTGGCGTATGTTTTCTGTGCTTTCGATGTGCCGCTTTCTGGACAATACTGCGAAGGCAGCTTTGGAAGCATCGAACGGTAAGGATACATATACCTGTTATACCACAATGGCATGCTCCGACATATGTGCAAACGCCGGTATAACATACTTCGATGATGCCGCAAATCTGACAACGACAGCGATAACTACCTATACTTGCTTCGACGGTGCGGATTATTACTCGGCAGCGTACACAATTGCGCTGGCGGAAAGTGCAGCGGCAATTTCAAAGAAACATGCTTGGACAGCTGAGCTTGATAAAAGGACAAAAATGCCTTCAAGTAAATTTTACCGCGAAACTTATGAGGTAATTGGTGCAGGGCACAAGGGAATTTGCTATTATGAGTGGCGCGGTGATTATCCCGACCCTAATTCTCCCCTGCCCGACAACTGCGGATTTTTGCATTATGACGGCACACCGACCGAAACATTTGAAAAGGATAAAAAATTGCTTTCGCTTATAAATAAGTATTCGACCGAGCTTGTGACCGCCGAAAAGAAAAGATGTAAAATCGCCATTCTTCATTCCGACAGAGCTTATATGTATTACGATGCTCTGTCCGACCCGGCTGTTGGTGGGAAAAACATGTGGATGTACCTGATTCTTTCGACATTTAAGGAACTGAAAAAGAGCGGCTTTGCTCCCGATTTTGTCAGAAGCTGTGATTTGGAAGAAAATTTACTCGGAGTAAAAATACTGTTTGTGCCGTCACTTGAGGGTTTAAGCGAGAAAGAGCTGCGGCAAATAAAAAGCTTTTCTGCGAAAAAGGGAAATGAAGTGTTCTTCGGTGAGCAGAAGGCGACCTTCGATGCAATATCCGTCGGAGGCTGGTGGGATATATCAAACCCTCCAAAGAACCGTTCGACCGAAGAATTTCGCGGCGGATACGAAATGGCTGATTTGCTTGAAAATATAGGTGTTAAGCCTATGGTTGAAACAGGGTATAAAAATTTGTTTGCTCATATTCTGGAGGGTGAAAAGCGAAAAATAATCGTTCTTGTTTCAAATCGTCCCGACGAAAAAAGCATACCTGCGCATGAATTAGAATTTAATTTTGATGTAAGTGAGGTTACTTATATAACGCCTGAACTTGAAAACGAAGCGGCAGCAGAGGTTAAAAATAACCGCATCATGCTTCCGGAGTTGCGTGACGGAGCGTTTCTGTTTGTAAAATGATTTTTAGGAGGAATGATACATTATGAATAAAATTAAAATGTTGAAGGATGAGTGCTGGTGGGGCGGGAAGGTACCGGACGGATGCGATATGCCATATGATGAAAACAGCGATATCGTAGTCGATATAAGAGCGAGGAGCTCGGAAAATGACCAATCCGCAAGCATGCTTTTGTCTTCCAAGGGGAGATATATATGGAATGACAAGCCCTTTACGGCAGAGTTTAAGGACGGCGAAATTATTCTCACGGATGATAAAAACAGTCCTTTTGAAATAAAGGACGGGTATGAAACTCTGAAGGGAGCGTATACGGCTGTGATGAAGAAGCATTTTCCGTTCAGCGGCACTTTGCCGAATGAACTGTTTTTCACCTCTCCTCAGTACAATACCTGGATGGAGCTGGGTACGGAGCAGACGACGGAAAATATATTGAATTATGCAAAAGAAATTCTCGCAAACGGCTTGCCCGCCGGTGTGCTTATGATAGATGGAGGATGGCAGGAGGATTACGGAGTTTTTGAATTTCATAAGGGAAAAATTCCGGACCCTGCATATCTGGTGTACGAGCTTCATAAGCTGGGCTTTAAGGTGATGCTTTGGACATCGCCCATAGTATCCGGAGCGGGAAAGCGTTTTAAGGAGCTTCGCGCAAAGGGATATTTTGTTAAGGATTCGGAGGGTGAGGTTGCGATAAGATGTTGGTGGAGCGGTTTCAGTCCTATGATAGATTTTACGAATCCGGAAGCGGTGGAATGGATGCATGCACAGCTTGACAATCTCATGGAGCGATACGGAATTGACGGATATAAATTTGATGCCGGAGATGCATCGATATACAGAGATGATGATGTGATATACAGCCCCATGCCGGCACGCAATCAAACCACAGCATTTAATATGATGGGCGAAAAATATGAGTTCAACGAGTACAGAGCTGCTCATAACAGCGGCGGACGTCCGCTGGTGGCAAGGCTTCACGATAAAAACCATTCATGGGAGGACAGAGGAATCAATACACTTATCCCGAATACAACCGTACAGTCTTTGCTAGGCTATGCATACAGCTGTCCGGATATGGTGGGCGGCGGAATGTACGGAACGATTGACGGAATAGACGAAGAGCTTTTTATTCGCTGGGCGCAGACAAATGCGCTTATGCCGATGATGCAGGTATCGCTTGCGCCGTGGAGAGTGCTTTCACCGAGAAGCTATGAGCTGGTGAAGGAAGCTATACTTCTTCATAAAAAATTCGGCGGATATATATACTCTCTTGCGAAAAAAAGTGCCGAAACGGGAGAACCTATATTCAGAAGCATGGAATACGAATTTCCGAATGAAGGCTTTTGTCATACGACAGACCAGTTTATGCTCGGCAGTGATTACCTGGTAGCACCCGTCGTTAAAAAAGGTTTATCGCGCAGAAGTGTTAAATTTCCGTCGGGTACATGGTGTGATGAAAACGGAAATGCTGTTTCAAACGGTAATGAAACCTTGGAATTTGATGCTCCGCTCGAAAAATTGCTTTACTTTAAAAAATGCAAATAATATAGCTTGTTAAAGGGGAAATGTAAAAGCATCTCCCCTTTTTTGATGTTGTAAAATTTTTCCGCGGTAAATATCGGTACGATTTTTCTGCCGAAAATGATATGACAATGTAATCAATGTTACTTGAAAATGATTTTTAATTGTAGTATAATAACATTAAGCAAATAATAATTGAAGGTGATTTTATGACAAAGATTGATATTTTTTCGGGATTTTTGGGTGCCGGAAAAACAACGTTGATTAAAAAGCTGATAAAAGAGGCTTTTGGCGGCGAGAAGCTTGTTTTGATTGAAAACGAATTTGGAGAAATTGGAATTGACGGCGGATTTATGCAGGATGCCGGTATAGAAATAACCGAAATGAATTCCGGCTGTATTTGCTGCTCTCTGGTGGGTGATTTCGGAAAAGCTTTGAGTGAAGTGCTTGAAAAATTTCATCCGGACAGAATTTTGATTGAGCCCTCCGGTGTCGGAAAGCTCAGCGATGTTATACGTGCCGTGCGCGGAATTGACTCAAATGAGGTAGTTCTTAACTCCTTTACGACTGTAGCCGATGTAAATAAATGCAAGATGTACATGAAAAATTTCGGTGAATTTTTTAACGACCAGATTGAGCATGCGGCGGCGATAATTCTGAGCCATACTTCAAAGTCTTCGGAAGAAAAGATAAAAAATTGCGTTGAGCTGCTGCGTGAGCACAATCACAATGCTGTTATAGTTACAACTCCGTGGGAGGATTTGACCGGTGAGCAGATTTTGGAAGCCATGGAAAGAAAAGATACATTAAATAATGAGCTTGAAAAGCTTATGGCAGAGGAGCCCTGCCCGGTATGCGGACATCATCATGAGCATGATCATGATCATGATCACCATCACCATGAACATGAGCATCACGAACACGAACACGACCACCACGAACATGAACACGACCACCACGAACATGAGCATCACCATGACCACGACTGCTGCGGACATGACCATCATCATGAACATCACCATGCCGATGATGTTTTCACAAGCTGGGGTAAGGAAACGACCAAGAAATTTACGGTCGGCGAAATAATCGAAGCACTCAACGCTTTGGCAGATTCCGAAAAATATGGTACGGTACTTCGTGCGAAGGGAATTGTTGAATGTGCCGACGGCGGATTTATACACTTTGATTATGTTCCGGGCGAACCCGACGTACGTATGGGTGTCAGCGCGGTAATCGGAAGGCTTTGTGTTATAGGCTCCGGCATTAATGAAGCGGCTCTCGGCGAGCTCTTTAATGTATAATACGATATCAGCGTAAAACGTGTCCTTAACGGTAGATATCCGCGGGGCATAACAGAAAGAAGGAAAATATATGAATCAGCAAATACCGGTTTATTTGTTTACGGGATTTTTGGAAGCCGGCAAGACAAAGAGCATACAGGAAACGTTGGAGGACAGTCGCTTCAATGACGGTGAGAGAACCTTGGTTCTTCTGTGCGAGGAAGGCATTGAAGAATTTGTTCCCGAAAGATTTTCCGGAAGTAATGTGTTTGTTGAGCTTATAGACAATGAGGAGGATTTAAAGGCAGACTATTTGTACAGTCTGCAAAAGAAGAACAAAATCGAGAGAGTCATTGCCGAATACAACGGCATGTGGAGCTTGGACAGTTTTTATAACAATCTTCCCGATAAATGGTTTGTATACCAAGAGATAATGTTTGCGGATGCGAAAACATTTTTGACATATAATGCGAACATGAGAAGTCTGACAGTAGACAAACTCACAAATACTGAAATGATTATCTTTAATCGTTCCGACGAATCAACGGACAGAGATGAATTTCATAAAATCATACGTGGTATCAATCGCCGTTGCGCCATATCCTACGAAAATGCCGACGGTACGATGGAGTATGACGACCGTGAAGACCCGCTGCCCTTTGATATTGATGCACCGATTGTAGAAATAGCCGACCGTGATTATGCCATATGGTTTAGGGATATGGCTGAGGATATGAAAAAATACGTCGGGAAAACCGTGAAATTCAAGGCTATTGTTGCCGTAAACGAGAAATTGCCGCCAAACATAGTGGTTTGCGGCAGACACGTTATGACCTGTTGCGTTGAGGACATCTCATATAAAGGTATAGTCACGATACTTCCGGACGGAGTGAAACTCAATAACCGCGATTGGGTTATTGTAACAGCCGATTTTTCATATCAATATCACAAGCTTTACCGCTCAAAAGGACCTATTCTCACTGTCAAAGAAATAGAAAAATCCGAGGTTCCGGAGCAGGAAGTGGCTACCTTCTATTGATGCTGCTTTAAAATTAAATATATAAAATTCCACATATTATACGCAAGTTTTCCCAATGGATGTGCGGCTTTTGATGATTATTACAAATCGAGCACATAACGTCTGTGTAATGTTACCGCTTGACTTTTTATTTTGCGTATGTTATGATGAATTTAAATAAATATGTTGCCGTAGACTATCGTTGTACGGCAATATTTTATAGCATAAGAGCAGATGTTTCCGCAGGCTTTGAATGCGGGATGCATTTCAAGCTTTCGACGGAGAATGCAATCGTATGCCGAATGTCGGATACGGCGTCGTTTTCTGCGCATGCCGCAAGCCTTTGCGGATAATGCGGGAGCTTGCTTCGATTTAAATTAAGAGGTGAAACGGAGAAACCGAAAATATGGATAATCTTATTTTAGTTGTTGATGATGAAAAACCTATTGTTGAAATACTTAAAGTTAATTTAATAAAAAGCGGTTACAGGGTAATTGAGGCATATGACGGTGATGAAGCTGTCAAAAAGGCCATAAGCGAGGAACCGGATTTAATACTTTTGGATGTCATGCTTCCCAAACAGGACGGTTTTTCCGTGTGCAAAAAAATACGTGAAACCTCATCGGTTCCGATAATAATGCTTACTGCCCGTGAGGAAGAGGTAGACAAGATTCTCGGCCTTGAGCTCGGCGCGGATGATTATATGACGAAGCCGTTTTCGCTTAGAGAGCTTATGGCAAGAGTCAAGGCAAACCTCAGACGTACACAGTTCGCTTCGAAGGATGAAGGCGAAGGAGAGGTTTTGGATTTCGGCGACCTTCTGATTGATATAGATAAGTATGAGGTCAGAAAACGTGGTAAAACCATCGAGCTAACCTATCGTGAATTTGAACTTCTGAAATTCCTTGCAACCAAAAAGGGTAAAATATTCTCCCGTGCGACACTTTTAAACAAGGTGTGGGATTATGAATTTCTCGGTGATGAGAGAACAGTGGACGTTACTATAAGACGTCTGCGTGAAAAGATAGAGGATAACCCAAGCCTGCCGGCGTATATAATGACAAAGCGCGGTGTGGGATATTATTTCGGAGCGTAACCAATGTTTAAAAGCCTGAGTTTTAAAATAGCGTTGATGTTTGTCTTGCTCACTGTATCGGTTATAATTTTAATCGGTACGTTTATGACAAGCCGCATCGACACCTTCTATGACAATGAATTTAAAAATTTAATGTCGCTTGTATTTAACGAGGATTATAAAAAGCAATTAAATGCAAGTGCGGAGGCGAATGTAGCCGCCGAAGAAATTTTCAAAAATATAAGTGTATATAACGGACAGATAGGTGTAGACTCTTTCAGAAATGTGTATCTCCTTGACGGAACAAACGGCAAAACCATAAACAAATGTACCACAAATACAAAGCTTGCAAAAAGCCTTGAAATATCTCCGAACATTATAAGTGCCATAAGCGGCGCAACGGGAGATTCCATTGTGAGTGGAACAGGATATATGGATTACGCCATTCCGGTGTTTGTCAAAGACAGCGTAAAATACATCGTGTATATACGCGACACCAAGGAGGAGACGGACGATGTTCTCAGTGGCATATTTATGATTATGCTTCAGGGACTTATGATAGGGCTTATAATATCTGTCTTATTTTCAATTTTGCTTTCAAAGACAATTATTTTGCCCATACAGTCGCTTACCAATAAGGCGAGCAGTATAGCCGCGGGCGATTTCGACCAGAAAATAGAAACGCGTTCCTCGGACGAAATAGGTAAGCTGACAAATACTTTCAATACAATGGCAGAGGAATTAAAAAACACTTTAAACGAAATACAGAATGAGAAGAATAAATCCGAGACGATTCTTTTGTACATGACGGACGGTGTCCTTGCCTTCGGCGATAACGGCAGTATTATTCACATTAATCCGGCTGCAAAGGAGCTTTTGGGCGTCAGTGATGTGTCTGCGGCAAATTTTGAATTGCTGTTCGGTCAGACAGATTTGTCTTTGGAACAGATGCTGTATTTGCCGCAATTTAAAAGCACAGAAAGAATTATAACCACACCGAACGGAAGCGAGCTTAATGTTCACTTCGCACCTTTTGAAACCGGAGGAAAAACCGGCGGTCTTATAGCGGTTATACAGGATATCACGGAGCAGCAGCGCCTTGACAGAGCGCGAAAGGAATTTATAGCAAATGTATCTCATGAGCTGCGCACGCCGCTCACGACGGTTAAAAGCTACGCTGAAACACTGCTTGACAGCACCAATGACAATAATATCGACAGCGGCATGTTTGCATCGTTTTTAAATGTGATTAACAGCGAAACGGACAGAATGACGCGTCTGGTAAAGGATTTGCTTTTGTTGTCCAGGCTGGATTACAGCTTGAAGGATATGCCGAAGGAGTTCTTTGATATCAGTGATATGATTAAGGATTTGGTATTCAGGCTTTCCAGAAGTGCAGAGCAGAAAAAGCAAAACCTAATATATGAACCAACAAATAAACTGCCGATGTACTACGGAAGTATCGACAGAATAGAGCAGGTGCTCATAAACATAATTACCAATGCAATAAAATATACTCCTCAAAACGGAACTGTGCTGATAACCACGATGCATATGTATAATTCCATTTCGGTAAAGGTTAAGGATAACGGCATCGGTATACCGGAGAAGGATTTGGAGCATATCTTTGAGAGATTTTACCGTGTCGATAAAGCGCGCTCGCGTGAAATGGGAGGAACAGGACTGGGTCTTGCCATTGCGAAGGAGATAGTCGAGGCTCATGACGGCACGATAAACATTAAGAGCGTTTTGGGCTCGGGAACGGAAGTGACGATAACACTGCCTATTTCCGAAGGCATGGTTAACGCCGTCAACGATGAAGAAAATTAACCTAAAACGACCGGATCCGTGCGGCATTGCGAATATTGAGTCCTAGGTAGGCTTGATTTTTAACATATGTTATACTATTTTAAGGCTGGTGTAATATTGCTGTAATAAATAAATAGTATAATAATATTACAAAATAATTAAAAGGCGTGATAAGAATGAAATTCACAATTAAAAATTTGGCAGCGCTTATACTTGCTATGACACTTTTATTGTTACCGACAGCTTCCTTGGCAGCATCGGAGAATCTGCCGAAGGATTATGAGGGCAATTCGAATTATCTTATAGACATCCGCAATCCCGAATCGATAATCTCTTCCACAACAGGTAAGATATGCGTTATTTCGGCTGTGGCACTGCCTAATACGACAGTTACCCTCTATTCACTCAATACATCCTCAAATACATACGAAAAGATGTATGCCGACGGTAAGGCTCTTGAAGCTACGGTAGGTGCCAGCGGACTTTATGCGCAGAGCATCGAGCTTAAAAGCGGTCTTAATAACATAATGGTTGTAGCTTCGGCAAACGGCGAAGTTATCGAAACGGTTAAACTGGAGATAACATTGCTTAAAAGCAGCGTTTCCGATAATGTTAAATCATTGTGGCAGAGTCTGTTAAGCTATTGATAATTCGATTATGAATTAACTGCTTTAAAATCAAAAACGGGAGATTGCTATGAAAAAAGAAAGCCTTAAAACCGCAGCTTTGGTTTTACTGGTATTTAGCAGCATTATATTGACCATTAACAAATGGTTTAGTGAAAAATTATGGCCTGACGGCTATAATTTTTTTTCTAATTTAACATCTTATTTTTCAATGGGTGAAGATAAGGTTAAAAAAACTTATTATCTTTCAAAAGAAAATATATCGAACCCGTCGAAAATCATTGTAAACAATAACGAACTGCGCTCATTGTATACAAATACCTCGGTTAATTACAATACAATGCTTCCGCGGATTAAAAGCATCCTTAAATCGGGGCTTGGCGAGAAGTCCTTCACCCAGTCATCAAAGGATAAATGGAAGGAAGCACTGAAAAGCACCTCGGTGTATATTGCATACCCTGTTTCTTATGATGTCAAAACCTTTTCGGCGATTATGGATACGGCGGTAAGTGATTTCGGGATTTCGTCAATGAGAGAATTTATCATTGTGTCGGATGCTTCTTCTGGCGCACCACACATGCTTATAAGTGATAAATCCGGCAACAAATACGTTGATGTTACTTTGAACAGTGATTCAAGCACCGTAAATGACATAATAGAAGAATATTCGGTATCTTCCGTAGGCGAATATCCGTATTCCTTTGAGCTTAATTTCGATACCAAGAAGGATTCCGTTGAGCAGAAGATAGTTATAGAGCCACAGGTTATATTGCCGCTTAATTCGGGAATAACGCCATCGGTAACAAAAACAAACTACTTTGATGAAATAAGCCAAAATAAGGATTTATATATACCTATACTGCGCTCCTTCGGATTCAATACCACAAATATAAAAAAATACATCGATACGGATAATTCCATTATCTTTGCGGAGAATTACGGCAGTATACGAATGTATAACGACGGCTTGCTGGAGTACCGTGCGCTGGACGATACCAAGGGTATAGCTCTTGAATCGGCGACAAATCCATCGGCGGAATTTTACGACAGATTTATAGATTGTATCGAATTTGTAAACAATGTATGGGACACGGCACTTACATCACATAATATGGATATAAATATTTCGTCAATATCGAAAAATGACTCGGACGGCAGCTTCAGCCTGACTATAGATTATTATGCGGATGGTATGGAGGTTGTCAGCAGACTTTCAAAGACCGATACTCATGAAAAAATCAACCATGCTATAGAAATAACCGTGAAAAATTCACGCATTGTGTCTTACAGGCAAATCGTAAACGGGTACACAATGAATAATGATGAGGTTGAGCATATGAGCGTCATAGAGGCGCTTGATATTTTAATGGCGGCAGACAGCATCAAGTCTGACACAATAACGGATGTATATCTTGCCTACGCTGCCGACGGCAATAAAACAGTATGTGCGCCGTGCTGGGTAGCGAAAACTGCCGAAAACGAAATACGGATTATAACCAAAAATAGAAAGTCGCAGGCTTCTATGCGGCAGGATTAAACAAATCCGCTGAAAGCGTTAATGAAATAACATAGGATGTGCATAATATGAATTTGGGAAAAATTAAAAATTTTTTGATTGCACTGTTCCTCGGAATAAATGTATACTTGATTTTTTCGTTGATTGCATCCCTGTCGTTTCATATAGATGATAAAACCATTGAAAATACGGTTGCAATATTAAATTCGGCAGATATAGCTGTCGATAAGGCAGTCATTCCGAAGAAACTTGCCAATTTAAAAAATGTCGAAACGAAGAATGTAATATATACGGAGCAATTTAAAAACAGTAAATTTTATGATAACTTTGTCATTTCAAATGATGGCTTTTCCGCTGAGTTTAAAGATGATTCACTCTTCAAAAAAAATAACCGAGGTATAATCAAAGATGTGAAAAAGCGGCTTTCCGAATGTGGATTTGATACGGATTTTATGCGGTTTTCCGATGTTAAGACCACTGATAACGGGAAAAACTTTTCTGTGAACTGCTATGTTCAAAAATATTGTTTTTTTGACAGCAGTATAAAAGTAAATGTAAGTCGGGACGGGTACAGCATTGCGGGTAAATGGTACACGCCGCAGTCAGGAGACATCAAGTCAAATTCAAAATCGCGGGAAATGGTGTATATAACCTCGGTGCTGATTGACTTGAAGGAAAATGAGCAAATCAAAAAAAGCACACCGCTTACGATTAAAAATATCGAATACGGATATTTATCCGATTCCATGTACGGAACTTCCGGGCACGTATCGGCCACGGCACTTCCGTACTATAAAATAACTGACAATCATAACAACACTTACTATTATGATGCGTCGGACGGAACATATAACAATAAATAACAGGAGGACTGTGTAAATGGCTAAATCAAGAATACCTATGGGAATGGGCGGCAATATGAACAATATGATAAAGCAGGCTCAGAAAATGCAGCAGAACATGATGAAAATGCAGGAGGAAATGGAGCAGACGGACTTTGAAGCAAGCTCGGGCGGCGGCGCAGTAAGCGTTAAAATGTCCGGAAAGAAGGAACTGCTTTCCGTAAATATAAAACCTGAGGCGGTTGACCCGGATGATGTGGAAATGCTTGAAGACCTTATACTTACTGCGGTAAATGATGTAATCAAAAAGGTTGATGATGCCAACGCCGCAAAAATGAATTCAATTACAGGCGGCTTGAATATTCCGGGCTTGTTCTAAAGACGGCCGGCAATAAGCATAAAATTTTGTGTTTTTCGGCACTGAGCTCATTATTTATTATATAGGCGCAGTGCCGTATTTTGTGCTAAGAAGTTTAAATACATGTCCGAAAAGCAGCTATGCAATTTTAACGTTTTGCTCAAAAAAAGAATAAATTTAAAAAATCGCTGTGCTAATACAATAATCGTACTTGACAATTACATTAATTGATTATATAATAAATGATGAGTATATGTATATGTTGTTTATGCATTTACAGCATTTAAAGGGAGCGGTCGCATTGAGAGTTATTTCAGGTAAGCTCCGCGGACTTAAGCTTGACAGTCCGTGCGGTATGGATACCAGACCTACGCTCGACAGAGTAAAGGAAGCAGTTTTTAACATTATCTTTTCAAGGGTCTATGATGCGGCTGTGCTTGATTTGTTTGCCGGAAGCGGCGCACTGGGTATAGAGGCATTGAGCCGAGGCGCGGCGTGGAGTACCTTTGCGGACAATAATGCAAACGCTGTCAGTACGATTAAGTCGAATCTGCAGAAAGCACGGTTCAGCGGTAATTATGAAGTCATTTTCGGTGACAGCATCGACTTTCTTAAGAAAACCGATAAAAAGTACGATATCATTTTCTTAGACCCGCCGTACAAGGCAGGGCTGTATGAGGAGATATTGAACATTATAAAGCAAAGAAGCATCTTAAACGGCGGCGGTATCGTCGTTTTGGAGTGTGACAGTGCAAATTCGGCAGAGGTAGGAGACTTTTGCGTAATCAAGGATAAAACCTACGGAAAAGCAAGAATCTATGTATTGGAGGATGCCGCTGACAATGAAGAAAATAGCAGT
>CAYRGA010000024.1:0-20949 GCA_964423705.1 uncultured Oscillospiraceae bacterium | reverse complement strand
GGCGGTCACACGACCGCAAAAAGCCGAAGGCTTTAAGAATTTTATGTAATAAAATTCTGTACGTGTCAATTATAACAGATTTAACCCCACATTTCAACCGTTGTTATTTATATTTTTTTCTAAAGCTTGTGGGCGTTGATTTGGCATACTTTCCGAAAACTTTGCAAAAATACTTTGCATCGTTAAAACCGCATAGTTTTGATATGTCGGCAATGCTTTTGTTTGTTTCGAGCATCAGCTTTTTTGAATTTTCGATTCTCATATGGTTTATATAGTGATTTATCGTTTCTCCGGTTACGGATTTAAAGGTTCCGCACAGGTAGTTTGCATTTACGTTGCAGTGCTGAGCGATGTCCACGATGGACAAATTCGGATTTGAATAATTCTTTTCCATGTAGTATAAAGCGGCTTTTACTATGCTGTTAAAATCAGTATTGCACAGAAGCTTTTCGGCTTTGTTCAGTGTTTGAAGGATGTGATTGTTTAAATCATCCAGAAATTTCGCCTTATGTATGCTGAAGGTTTCGTCATAGAGGTTGTATTCGTTGTTGTAGGCGAAGGAATAGTTTTTAAAAAACGAATAAATAGCTTCAAACATGTTGTAGTAAATTTTCTTGGCACCCGAGCTCATAATAAAGCTGCTGCCGTACAGCTTTTGGTATAAAAAATTAATGATTTTCTTTGATTCTTCGTATTTCTCCTCCGCAAGCGATGAGTACAAGCTCTGAGTTATCTCGGTGTCGTTTATGGAAACGGATTTTTCCGATTCGGTGTAAAATACCAAGGTGTTCGGTTTGAAGAAAAATGCATTATCCAGGGCACATGCGGCATTTTCGTATGAAATGTATATATCGTGGCTGTTTTTTTCAAAGCTTCCGACAGCACATTTGTAGTATTCGTTTTCTTCGACACGGCTTAAAAATGCCTTAAAAACGCGTTCAACATCGTATTTTAGTGATAATGAATCCGAGAAAAACATTATTTCGAGTGTACCGTCGCTTTTGTATCGGCTTATAAAAGTTACCGAGTATTGCAGGGTTGCTTTGGCGAACATGGCTTTTATGGGCGTGGTGTATTCGCTGCACGGAACTATGGTAGCGCATGCAAAGCAGCGCTTTTTCAGAATTTGCCTGTATTTGTCCGAAACGACATCGGAGGCGCTGACCCTCTTTTTAAATATGCAGTCCAGAAATTCGGCATCTGCCTCGTCATCCAGATATGAGGATTGATTAAGAACTTTTATTTCCTCCTCCGCCTTTTTCAGCGCAGCGGCAAATTCCTCGGAATCAAGAGGTTTCTCCAAATAATCAACCACATTTAGTTTTATTGCCGCTTTGAGATACTTTTTGTCCGAATATCCCGAAAAGAATATTATTTTGCATTTCGGTAAAAGCTTGGTAATCTCGCATGCCAGGTCGGTGCCGAGCATTTTCGGCATGCTTATGTCCGTGATAAGTATGTCGGGCTTAAATTCCGCGGCAATGTTAATCGCGGAAATCCCGTTTGCCGCCTGCTTTATGCACTTTTCGCTGTATTGCAGATTTACAAGCTCATTTTCGATTTGCTTTCTTGACGGTGTTTCGTCATCAACAATCAGTATTTTTGTCATTTAAGCCTTCTCCTTTAATTTTTATGGTAACGGTTGTATATTCGTTTTCACGGCTTTCAAGCGTAAGCCCGTAGTTGCTTCCGAATAAAAGCTTTAATCGCTTGTTGGTGTTTGCGATTCCCACGCTTTGCGTATCCTCATTGTTTATGGCTTCAAGTCTTTCGGGCGATATTCCCACACCGTTGTCCGTTATGCGGATGAAAATATCTCCGTCCTGCTTTTCGGCTGAAATCAATATTTCTCCCTCGGGGATTTCCTTTTCCAAAATACCGTGGTTGATAGAGTTTTCTATAATCGGCTGCAATGTTATCTTCGGAATACATATTTTTGATATTTCCTCCGGTATGTCCGTTTTGAGTGTTATGGTGTTGTCGTGCTTGAAGTTTTCTATCGCTGTGTAGTACGAAATGTGCTTGATTTCATCCGCAACAGTTGCAAAATCACTTTTGTTGTGCAGACTTATCTTGTAGAATTTGGAAAGGTTTTTAATGAGGAAGGTTACGTCATCCGTTTTGTTTTCCTTAGCCAAATACTGTATTATGTCAAGGGTGTTGTATAAAAAATGCGGCTTTATCTGCATTTGCAGAAAATCAAATTCATATTTTTTCAGGGTTTCCAGATAATTGTTGTTGTATTCCACGAGGTTGTCTATATTTTTTACCATATGGTTGTATGCGCTTATTGCCTCTGCAAGCTCCGCATTTTTTTCGTTGTAATCCGATATAGGCTTAAGCTCACCGAATTTTGCTTTTTTCATGGCGTAGATAAGTGTATCGAGCGACTTGATTATCGAGCCGCTTATAAGATGCGAAATGGCGAAGGATGCCGCGGATACTATGCCCAGGATAACCAGTAGGAACCAGAACATCTTGTTTGTTGTCCTTGCCAGATGCGAGGTGTCCTGAAGTACAACGACACTGTAATGTGAGTTGCTGCTGCTCTTTTGAATTCCGTAGAAGCACTTGCTTCCGAGCCTCACTGTTTCTATGTCCGTATTGGAAACGCTTTTTAATGTGCTGCTGTCAAATTCTATGCTTTTTTTGTCGGCAGTGGAGCATATGACATCGCCGATGCCGTTTAACAGTACCCCCTCACAGCTTGCCATGGAGCTTCTTTTAAGTGTCTCTTCAAAAAGCGACAGCTCTGCCGATACCTTTATGTATCCGACAATGTCGTTGTAATTGTTTGAATTGTACAGCGTGTTGATTATGCATAGGAATTCTCCGTCGCTGCGCTTTTCGGTAAAGTAAAAGAACTGTGTCGGATTTTCCATGAGCTTTTCATACCAGCTGCTGCCGGTTATCTTGTCGATGCTGTTGGTGTTAAGGCTGTCAATCGTTATGGGTGCGTCGTCGGGTACGTAAAGCGTGAGTTCCAAGGGAAAACCGTAGTTCGTTTCCGTAAGGCTGAAAAGATTGTCGACATACAGATAGTTTACATAACATTCAAAAATCGTCTTGTTGTTTTGTTCGGACAGTATTTGCGCTATTTTGGAATTGTAGCTGGAGTAGTATACGCAATTTTCCATGCCGGTTATGTAGTTGTCAATGTCGGATGCCATTATATCGGCGGAGTATTTCATGTTTCGCTTTATATCGGCTTTGCTTTTTACGGTAAAATACGAGAATGATATTATAAAAAAGGAAATAACCGCAACCAGTATGAGTGAAATCTGTGAAATGAAAAGCCGGTATCTGATGCTTGTTTTTCGGGCAGATATCATTTTTGGAAAACCCCTTTTAAAAGTGTAATTATTTGTATATTTATGTGTGATTCGACATGGTAATTATAGCTTCTTTTTCCGCTTGTGTCAAGGATTTGAAGAGATTTACACAATATTACACCATATGTGAAAAATAGCCACTTTACACTTAGAAATGCCTATGCTAATATTGGAATATACAGTATGAATTTCACTTTTGAAAGGATGGATTTGTTGTGAAAAATTTAAAAAGATTTGTTTGTTTTGTTATGAGCCTTCTCATAATGCTTATATCCGTCGGCTGCGGTGATAAAGCCGCAAAAACCTCCGGCGAGATTACCAGACTGAAAATGATACTCGTTGGAGAAAAACCGGCGATTTACGATGAGATTTACGGCAAGCTCAATGAGATGCTCCGTGAGGATATAGGTGCAGAACTTGAAATAGAGTATTATAATTACAGTGATGTAAATCAGAAATACTCACTTTTGTTTTCCACAGGCGAGGATTTTGACATAGTTTTCGCGGCTGACTGGCTGAAATACACTCAGCAGGCTTCCAAAAACAGCTTTATGGAAATCACGGATGATATGCTTAAAAAGGATGCTCCGGAAACATATAAACAGCTTAGCGAAACCGTTAAAAACGAAGCTAAAGTAAACGGTAAGCTTTTCATGATTCCGAATACGGCACCCGAGTACAGTACTTATGTTACCCTGCTTCGTGGTGATTTAAGAGAAAAGTACGGCATGGATAAAATTAAGAATCTTGATGAATATGAAACCTACCTCAGAAATGTAGCCAAGAATGACCCGTCGATATATCCGCTTGTAAATTCCGAGGCGTTTTATTTCTGGAGCATGTATAAGGACAAAAACGTGCTTGTGGATACGCCAAAAAATACAGAGATAGTTTATGACCCGATTACCGATAAGTTCAGCAAAAAGGATTATGAAAAGTGGTATATAGACAGATGCAAAAAAGCCAGAGAGTTTGTCGATGCGGGCATTTACCCGGCAGATATTGTGGCGAATAAAACCATTGACAATATGTTTGAAAACGGAAAAGCCGCTACCTTCGTAAAGAACCTGGAAACCTGCTCCACGATGGCTAAGAAGCTTATGGCAACACATCCGGAATGGAAGATCGAGATATATGATTTTTCACAGGATGTTCCGAAAATTGTAAATTCTGCAATTTCAAACGGCCTCGCACTTAACCGCACGACCAAAAAAGCCGATAAGGCACTTCAGCTTATAGAACTTCTGAGGAATGACAAAAGATATTTTGACCTTACTTGGTACGGTATAGAGGGTAAGCATTGGAGAGATGACGGCGACGGAAAATACACCTCGCTTAATGCAGAACTTCCGGCAGAGGAAAAATATCAGCCCGGATGCGTATGGGGCTGGAAAAATCAGAAAATGCTCCGCACGGACAGTACGGATATTCCCGAAAAACAGGAAATCCTTGCGCGCTGGGAAAAGGAAACCATCGACAGTAAAATCTACGGCTTTGTGTTTGATGATACAAATGTAAAGACGGAAATTGCATCCGTGACGAGCGTGGCATCACAGTACGGCGGTCCGCTGCACCGCGGTATGATTGCGGTAAACGATATAGATGCTTCGTTTAAAACCTATCAGAAAAAGCTTGAACAGGCAGGTATGGATAAGCTTTACGATGAAGTATTGAAGCAGTATACGGAATACAAAAAAACACTTAAAAAATAGGGGACGAAGTAATGAGAAGAAAATCATCAGAACCGCTTGGCGATACTCTTTCGGGAAAATCGTTTTTATCGCGGGTTTCAAAACATAAAATACTTTTACTTATGATTATGCCGACACTTTTGTACTTCTTGGTGTTTTCGTATTTGCCGATGTTCGGAATAATACTTGCATTTAAAAAGTATGATTATGCTCTCGGAATACTGAAATCTCCGCTTGTGGGATTCGATAATTTCAAATTCTTCTTTAAAAGCGGTCAGGCATTTGTCGTTACGAGAAATACTTTTTTGTATAACGTGGCATTTATATTTATAGGAAATATAATGCAGCTGGCGGTTGCAATATTCCTTACGGAAATAGGAAGCAAAAAAATCCGAAAGGTAGCACAAACCTGTATATTTTTCCCGTACTTCATTTCGTGGGTAGTTGTGGGAGCTTTCGTATACAATATTTTCAGCTATGATTACGGCCTATTAAACGGATTACTTAAATCGCTTTCGCTCGAACCGATTAACGTATATGCCGAACCGAAGTTCTGGCCGGCTATAATAGTTGTTCTTGATATCTGGAAAGGACTCGGCTACGGCTCGGTCGTGTATATGGCTACGATTACGGGAATAGATACTTCTATCTATGAAGCGGCTGAAATCGACGGCGCAAATATCATGCAGAGAATTTGGTACATTACGGTTCCGACTCTGCGCTCGACTATGGTGACGCTTATTCTTCTTGCCCTCGGAAGGGTTTTCAGAGGTAATATGAGCATGTTTTATAACCTTGTCGGAAATAACGGACTTTTGTTTAACTACACCGATGTTATCGATACATTTACTTTCAGAACTTTGCTGTTCTCCAATGATATCGGTATGTCCTCGGCGGTAGGCTTTTATCAATCGGTGCTGTGCTTTGTATTTATCATGCTCGCCAATAAGGTGGTTAAAAAGGTCGACAGTGACAGCGCGTTATTCTGATAAAGAGGGGAAGAAAATGTCAAATAATAAGATTAACAAAAAAACTATAGATTATAAAATTTTTATTACGATAGCGTATGTGTTTATTGTATTCGTTTCCGTTGCCGGTATAGTACCGTTCCTTATGATGCTGTCAGGCTCTTTTACCTCGGAGACGTACATAATAAATCACGGTTATTCGCTTATACCGTCGGAGTTTTCTACGGTTGCGTACAAGACGATTCTTGAAAACGGTGGAAGCGTTTTGCGCGCTTACGGAGTGACTATATTCGTTACATTTATCGGTACGGTTTTGTCGCTGTTCCTTTCGTCGATGGCTGCGTATGTTTTGCAGCGCAAGGATTTTGAATGGAGAAATAAGCTTTCGTATTTTATATATTTTACCACGCTGTTCTCCGGAGGACTCACACCATGGTATATGCTCATGATGAAGCTTGGCATGAAAAATAATCTGATAGCACTTATAATCCCGCACCTGTTTTCAGTGTTTAACATTCTCATAATCCGAAACTACATGAACGGTATTCCGCATGAGATAGCCGAGTCGGCGAAGGTGGACGGCGCGAATGACTTCGTGATATATTTGAAGCTTATCATGCCCCTTGCAAAACCGGTGCTCGCCACGATTGCACTTTTCGAGGGCTTGGTCTGCTGGAATGAGTGGTATAACTGTATGCTTTTTATAAGTGATAGCAGACTGTATACGCTTCAATATTATCTGTATAATATGTTAAATAATGCGGCAGCCATGAAGGAATTGGTAAGCGGAACTGCGATTGATTTGTCCGCAAATGCGCTTCCGTCCGAAAGTGCCAAGCTGGCAATGGCTATGATTGCCACCGGTCCGATTCTTCTTTTGTATCCATTTATACAGAAATACTTTGTAAAGGGTATAGTTATCGGAGCGGTTAAAGGGTAATGAGGAGGATGTGTATGCTGAAAAGATTGATTTCTTTTGTTTTGATTGCCTGTCTGCTTTCGGCTTCTCTTGTCTGCACCGCAGACGTCGCTGCTGAACCGAAATTCCTGCTTGACGGTGTTGTAAACGATACGATTGATGTTATTAAGATAAACGGTGTCGATATGATATCTGCAGGCAGCCTTAAAAGCATTGGCGCACAGGTCTTTGAATATGCAGATGGCGATAAGACGGTTTTTACGGCAAACGAGATGTTTGTTTCGGTTGAAAAGGACAGCAGCGAGGTTTATGTGAACGGTCAGCGTACCATAGCCGAGGCAGCTGCGATAATTTCGGACGGTGTATTGTATGTTCCGTTTGATACTGTCGTGAAAGCTTTGGGATTTCAGATAAAATATACGGAAGACGGTTGCAATATATACAAGGCTTCCGAGATTGAGAAAGCCATAAACAGCTCGGAAACCGTGGATGGTATGTATGTGTCCGATGAGCTTTTAATAAATGCGGATTTGGAGGATGACTTCACCCTTGACGGAAGCTGGGTTTCCAGAAATACAGCCACCATCAGCAGATTAAAGGACGGTGCTGTGAGCGGAGAGTATTATGCGTTTATAGGTGAGCGTATATGGGGCTGGTCATCTATTTGTCAGAATGTATCGGACAAAATCTCCGAATACGGAAAGGGTAAGTATAAAATCAGTGCCTGTATAAAAACAAAGGACACCCCGTGTAATATGAATGTTAAGCTGGTTGTTACGGACAGCGGCGGTAAAAAACACGACTATCAAAACGAGGCTGTTCAGATAAGCAATACTCAATGGACACTTGTGGAATACATAGCCGATGTAACATGGGACTATGACGTGTCGAAGGCTGAATTTTATGTCGAGTCACCGTCTTCGAAGGGCGAAAAGTGGGAATATCAGGATTTCTATATTGATAACTGCAGTCTTAGAAAGCTTATGACGGAAGGCGAATATGAAGAAATATTAACCAATCGCATAGAACAGCTTGAGGCGGATGAGGCACAGGCTAAGGCGGAAAAAGAAAAGTACGATGCACTTTCTGCCAAATACGCCGATGATGAATTTGAAGTGTATTACCCGTCGGAAAACAGAGAAATTCTGATAAATCCGTATAAGGGTCTTATCATATATCCCGGTACACAGATTTTCACGGGCGATATGCGCAGCGGCGCGGGTAAAATCGGCTCCATTCTCTATCACCGGTTTTCCTGGTGCTACGTAGAGCCTGAGGACGGAGTGTATAATTGGGAAATGTTTGATAAGAATATCGAATTTTGCAAAAAGTATGGCATGCAGTTCGGTGTAGGCATAGGCTCAACCGTCAACTATAATTCAAATACCTCGTATAATCAGGATACGCCCGAGTGGCTTTTTGAACTGGGCTGTAATTACACCGCCGAGGATATGGGTAACGGCTGTGTTATCAAGGTTCCCGACTATGATGACCCGATATTCAGAGAGCGTATGCAGAAAATGATAGATGCCTTCTCGGAGAGATATAATTATAACGAAACCATAGCATATGTGGATATGCGAAATTACGGCAACTGGGGCGAGTGGCATTTCTTCCAGCTTCCGATTAACCGAGAGCTTGATGCCAAAAGAACCAATGAGCAGTTTTTTGAGTATATCGATATGTTTAAGGACATGAAGCTTCCGACATTGAGTTTCGTATCAAAGACGGATGTTGCCAAGCATGCTCTGGAAACCTTCGGTGCGGGTATACGTGCGGACGGACTTGTAAGTCCGAATGAATCAACCCAGCATCAGAAAATGACTATGGTGAAGAATAAGGCAATGGCTGTCGGAGAGTGGTTTGAACAGTATACGACAGTGTATCAGCCGGGCGGTAAATATGCGTACTATAAGGATATGGTACCCATTCTCTTTGAAAGGCAGGTCGTAGAGGGCTCCATAAGTGCCATGGCTTTTCTTAATTGGGATGCGGATAATGCGTATCGCCTATGGCCCGAAATGTATGAACGAATGGCGAATATACTGGGTTATTGGTATAAACCGGTGAAGATAGAACATTCAAAGGATATCACAAAAGGCTTGTTTAAGCTGAAGGTTAAAAATGACGGCGTGGCTCAGCTTTTCGCCGGCTATGAAAAAAAGGCTGTGGTTAAGCTTGCCTTGGCGGACGATGACGGAAATATTATCGATACTGTTGTGCTTGACGGCTTTGACCCGATGTATTGGTATGCAGGAGAGTATACGGATTGCGCCGCCGAATATGAGTTTAAAAATACAAGTGGCGGCACCAAGTTGCTTTTGGGTGTATTCACACGTGAGCAGAACGAAGTGCCGAATGTCAAGCTCGGCATTAATGCCGATATGCTAAACGGCTGGTATGACATCGGTTCAATGTCCAAATCCGATGCTTCAAACCTTGCGGATAATAAGCTTTTCACTGCCAATCAGCTCTATGCGGATGTCGGCTACGGCTTCCGCCGACCGGAGCATTCCTGCGACAGTGACAGCTCTACCTATTGGGCGAATGACTGCATTAAGGATAACTACCTTGAAATTGATTTCGGTGAGATGAAGGATATATCCGGCATAAAACTGGTCGGTGCTGAAAACATTAATCTGAAATATTCCCTGCAAAGATATAAAAACGGAAAATGGATAACCGTGGCACGCGGGACTTCGATTTCCTCAGAGGGTACGGACATTCGTTTCCGAACGGTGCAGACGGAAAAGCTTCGCTTCGTCATAGACGAGGACAAACAAGCTGTTGTTAAGATAAGCGAACTCAGTGTTGTATGATTAGAGGAGTGATAGTGTGAAAAACGCATTTAAAATATTTTTGATTTTATTTTCGGTGTTTGCGGCATTGGGTATGACGGCAGCCGCTTCGACTATAGACAGAGTCACCGAAAATATGGATACACAGCTGCTTTCGGTGACCGGAAGCGGGCTGATACCCGAAGATAAAATACTTGTTGAGGTATTTAACTACGATGATGAAAGCATAGATTATGACAGCGAGCTTGAGGGTATTGCGGCAGCACAGACCGACAAAAACGGAGCGTATACCGTGAACATTAAGCTTCCGGCGAAGGCTGAAAGCGGCGTTAAGCTTGTGACTGTAAAACCGTTGGTCGGAAAATATGCTGAGGAAACGATAGATTTCTATTCATCAAAAAGTATAAATACCATACTTTCAAATTGGAATCAGGCTATAGCAAACAGTGATTCCGACAAAATGGAAGCGGTAATAAACGATGAAACGGCACTTAAAATCATTTTAAACACAAAGCTCGCAGCGACTCTTGCAGCTGAGCTTAAGAATGTCGATAAATCCACTCTTACGGCAGAACTTTTGGGACTTTCGCAGGCAGTGAGGATAGATGATTTCGCCGATGATTTTATACTGCCGTACGTAAATTTCGCATTGAACAGGCTTTCTGCCGATACGGCATCTCGACTTGCTTTGGAATTTTATGATAAAATTGATACCGTTAAGGGTAGGGTATACGATGATATAATCTCAAAAATGAGCGACAGCGAAAAGCTCGACTTGTTTGCAAATGCGGCTGAAGATATTGATACCGAGCTTTCAAACGCTGAATTTGCGGAGCTTGTGTATAAGAAAGCTGTTTTCGGTAAGTTTATGAGCATCTCATATTATTCAGAGGTTAAGCCTTTTATCGATAAGTACAACACGGATTATTTTAAGATAAATTTTGAACTGTACGATAAGCTTAAAAGTACCTATGAGGTTGATTCCAAGGTGCTGAATAAACGCAGTGAATACACGGATTTTGATAGCTTTAAAGTGAAGTATGAAGGATGGATAGAAGAACGCTATGACAGCGAAAACGTTTCATCCTCGGGCGGCGGTTCGTCCTCTAAACGCGGTACGGCACCGGGCGGCGGTGCCGTGGCTGTTGTCAATGAAACGGTGTTTGATGACATGGAAGGATATGCGTGGGCAGAGGAGCACGTGTTGGCTTTGTATAATAAGGGCGTGATTGACGGCACTGCCAAAAAACAATTTTCGCCTCAGCTTACCGTTACCAGAGAGCAGTTTGTTAAAATGGCGTCTGCACTTTGCAGCTTGCCCGATGAGATATCCGATGTGGGCTTTGCAGATGTGCAAAAAGGCGCTTGGTATGAAAAATACGTAAACGGTGCCAAACAGATAGGCTTGATATCGGGTAAGAACGAGGAACTGTTCGGCATTGGTGAAAGCATTATACGTCAGGATGCCGCCGTTATACTTTTCAACGCGCTGAAGATGGAAAATCCTGAAGCGGTCGAAGGCGTACAGATAGAGCAGTTGCAGTATAATGACGCGGGAGATATTTCCTCCTATGCTCTTTATGCGGTGAGCGTGCTGAGTAAGCTTGGTGTTTTAAGCGGCGATACATCGGGAAACTTTATGCCTATGGCGAATGCCACCAGAGCGGAAGCTGCAGTTATGATTAACAAGGTTTTAAATTTGATTGATTGATGGGGGATTTACATGAAAAAAAGAATTAACATTGTATTTTCGATTATTCTCGTATTATGCATGACAGTATCTCCCGTAACGGCATTTGCCGATGAAAACACATCGGTCGGTGAAGTGGATGAAACGATGCGGGATTCGGTCGGCTTGTATGAGATGAATTTTTTAAACAGTCTGGGTATAGTCAGCTTTACCGAGGGAATACTTACTCAGCAGGTGACAAATGAGGAATTTGCCGCTGCTCTGGGTGTTATGAGCGGTATGACAGATGACTACTATCGGGACGGTGTCTTGGACATGATGGTAAACGGAGGATATCTGCCCTCTGCGTGTGCATATCCCGAAAGGAGCATAAATTATTCACAGGCACTAAAGGGATTCGTATCGGCATTCGGATATGACGGAGCTGCGCAGAAAGCCGGCGGTTACCCCGACGGCTATGCAGTTTTGGCATCGAAGCTTAAGCTTACTGACGGGGTGGATATTGCGGATTATGATGCCGCCTTAACCTATGGCGAAATGTGTATTATGATGTACAATGCCCTCGATGTGAAGCGCGTGGTGCAGAGTGTGTACGGTCAGAATGTCGAATACGAAAAGGAAGAACCAATCTTAAACGAAATTTTTGAAATATATAAAGAGTACGGACGTGTAACCGCTAATTCGGTCACCTCACTAGATGGCGTGAATATCTATAATCACGGTACGATAAAGATAGACGGAATCGAGTATAAAAACACCAAGACAGCATACGATGATTTGTTCGGATACAACGTGGAGATATATTACAGACAGTCGGGCTCGAACCGTGAATTGCTGTACATGGAGCTTGACAACGATAAAAACAAGATAATCGAAACGGACGTGAATGACGGTTCGTATGTGAGTGGTAAAAAGCTTTATTATTACAGCGACGGTAAAAAGAAGAAAAGTGCGTCGATTGCCGACGGATATTGCCTTATGTACAATAAACGCGTTACCTCAAAAGGACTTGAAAATTATATCGATTCCGTAAACGGATATATAAAAATGGCAGATACAGACCGCGACGGAAGGTATGATTTCATAGAAATAAATTCGTATGACACGATTTTCGTTTCCCGTATAAATACTTACACTGTCGAAATTTTCGATAAGTATTATGGCGATAAAAGAGTTTCGTTTGACGATAAAAATAACGATACGAAATATATCATAAGGGATACCGTGGGAAATGATATGGCCTTTTCGGCGATTAAAAAGGGCAATGTGGTGTCGGTTATTAAGTCGGAGGACGGCAAGATCGCCTTTGCGACGGTTTCAACCGAGGCAAAAACTATGGTTATCGATGCGGTTTCACGGTCGGGTGATGTTATTTATATCGGCTCTGACGGAGAACGCTATGCGGTTTCCGAAAATGCCGAGGCTGCTGTGGACACTCTCAGTGTAGGTGAGGAGTACAAGGTGTATTTCGATTTTATGGGGTACGCCGCAGGCTTTGAACGCTCCGATAAGGTTTTCAAAGCGGGTCTTATAGCGGGAGTCGACACCGATTCCGATAACGGTTTGAAAAAGAATAACGTGAAAATAAAAATATTCGGCACCGATGGCGCATTTAGAATTTTCGAGTTTGCAGAGAAGGTGACGGTAGACGGGATAAAGTATGATAAGAATTCCGATGCGTGCGCTGCTCTTTACAAAAGCGATAATGTGTATAAATCAAAGCTTATTTTGTACAGTGTGAAAAATGATAAAATAGTAAATGTCGACACAGCGTATTATAACGCAGATTATGAAAGCGAGGATTCGCTGCAGATAGTCGGAAACGAAGGCAATAAAGTATACAGCCGTGACGGTCAGTGCTTTATTTCCTCCGATAGCTCGGGATTTGTGTTTGATTCGGCATTGACTGTTATTATGACTTACCGTACTGACCTTCCCGAAAGCGACGAGTCGGAATATAATATCATTAAATACACCGATTTGCCTACGGGGTATTCTGTTCCGAATGTGATCGGATATTCCACAAGTGCGAAATCACCCGACGTCGAATACGTGGTTGCCGGACTTACACAGTCGTTTGCCACGGGAATACGGTCGGATACATATGTGTCGATGCTGTTTGATTCCATCACGAGGAAAAAGGATGCGAACGGCGATGAAAAGTATTGTATTAACGGACTTCAGCTTACGAAGAACGTGACGGTCGAAAGATTGGTGGACGATGTTTCAAAGCTCGACGGCGTAAAGAAGGGTGATATTATAAACATCGGCTTTACCTTAGGCGGAGCTGTGGGCACAGTGTATAAGGTGTACGATGGCACAGCGGATAAGGTGATGTTTACGGATTTGTCATCACTGACAGGTACCGCGGCATCGTCGAGCAATGCACCGAAAATGTTTTACGGAAAGGCGTTTGCTGCGGGTTCGACATACGTGTATATTCTTCCTGAAAGCAAGCTTGATACGATAGATAAAGCAGTGATTGCCGATTGCAAGATGGTTGCGGCAAAGAGAAGAACGCTTAATTGCTATGTGTACGATAAATCTGCCGATAAGGACAGGGGATACTTCACAGCTGTACCGCGTGAGGATATAAACGATTATCTGAGTACCGGAGTAGGCGCGGATACAGTCTTAGCCGTTACGTATGCATCTGAGTATTCGGCGGTTGTGGTATTCAGAGAGTAAATTATGAAGGAGGGTATCATATTGAAAAGGATTTTGAGTACGATATTGTGTATTGCGATGATGTTTTCATGTGTCGGTGCCTTTGCCGATATACAGACATGCGTTGCCATAGAGGACTACATGTACGATGTAAGAAAGGTGTACGTGGATGACAATGTCGAATCGGACAGAAATAAACCGATTTCAACGGCGCTCAGTTCATCCAATACCGTGACGGATGAGGACGGAAACAATGCCATTAATCTTAACGGTTGGAGTGCGCTGACACTTGTACCTGCCGGTGAGTTCATAGACTCCGACAGGGTGGTGGTATCTTTCTCCGTTAAACCTTCGGGTGCTTCATTTGCCGATGCTGTTTCAAGCGGTTCGTTTGATAAAACCAAAAGAGGTTTCGTGGCATTCGGAATTTATTCCGGAGGAAGCGGCGAAACGGGTAAACTTGGGTTGTACAGCGGTACCAATTTGTCAAGTGTCGATAATTCACTTTACGGTTGGCTTACTTGGGGAAGCGGAGCTAATATAGATGTGCCCCAGACAAATGATGAGAATAACGGTTATGTGAAGGTGGCGGCTATTTACGAAAGGGTTGCCGATGAAGATACAGGTGCATATTCGGTTTATATGAGAAGCCTTACCTTTAACGGAAATGAAATTCTCACAGATAAGCTTAAGACGGGATCAAATGCATCGGCAAACTGGTGGTCGGACGATTTGAACAGTACCTTCCGTTTACAGAACAGAACCGGCAGCGGTACTTTGGATAACTATTATGATGATTTCTTGATATATGCTCCCGAGGATTTTAAAATAAAGAATTTGGACTATAACGATGACGGTTACGGAGTTAAAGCTGAGTTTACCTGCGGAGTGAATGTTTCGGATGATGCCAAGGTGAAACTTTTGAGTGCGGACGGTATCAGCGACTGTACGATAACTGCCGGTGACATCAAAAAAGAAACTTCGATTGACTTTGATAAAAAAATCGATTTGGAAAAAGAATCATATTATATCACAACAGAAGGAATCAGTGCGTTTGACGGCTCAGTTCTTGAAAACGGCAGGGTTCTTCTGTCCGAAAGACCCGCTGAGGTGAAGAGCATGTCTGCGACCAAGACTGCCGATGGTATAGACGGCACCTTTGTGATAGATGCCTTGGATAATAAATCGGTGTGCGCTGTTATGTCGGCTTGGCGTGGGAATGAATGCCTTGACTTCACTGTTCAGGAAATTTCACTTGATACCACAATCGGCGAAACGCCCCATGTTGTGAGCCTAAGCTCAGAGGAATCTGCGGAGGCTGATACGGTTCAAATGTTTTTGATAAACAGTATAAAAGATATGAAAATCATTTCCGATGTGACACAAGCTGCATTGAAATGAGTTTAACATAACCACTCGTCAGACAGAATTTGTTAATTAAACGCGGACGGGTGGTTATATTTTGCACCGTACCGTTCAAAGTACGGCGGATTTGATTTTAATAATGTGAAAGGTTACGTGAAAATATGTTTAAAAGGGTATTGAGCTTAATTATATCACTGCTTTTATGTCAATCGTTTTTGGTTCGGGCATCCGCAGAGGAAAACAGCGTTACGGTTTGGGTGCTGGATTCCGAGTACAATCCCGTTGTCGGTAAAATCCCCGTCGGAGCTCAATTTTATGCGGCGGCGCAGGTCGACGGAGATGTTGATTTCACGGTTTACTGTGCAGTGATGGATAAAGACGGCATATGTGCCGTGTACAGTGCCGATGATACAGCCGACAGCGGATATGCCATAGCCGAGTGTGTGATTCCCGAAAACGTCGGAAACGATTACTTCATAAAAATCTTCGTGTGGGAGAATGACACCTATACACCGCTTAATAACGTGACGGTATTTAATGCCTCATCACCGTATGAAACTCATTCACCGAAAACGGATATGTATGTCGGAAGGGAGCTTTTGAAGAATGCTTCTTTTGAAAAGGATAATATGATTTCCGACGGTTGGGATACAAGGAATGCCGCAAGGATAAAAAGGATAAAAACGTCGGCATTGGACGGAAGCTTCTGCGCCGAGATATCCGGCAGAAAAGTCTATTATGATTCGGTGAAGCAGGATGTTACTTCTGCGCTAAGGAAAAGCGGCAAGGGCGAGTATTATATAGAATACCACGTTCTCCCGAAATACACCTCCTCGGAAACAACGGTAAAATTTTATTCGCCGCTCGTCATGTATGCATCCGATGGACAGAAAGTGTCCGCCGAGCTGCCAAAATGGGATTCTCTGTATATATATAATGCTGAGGGCGGAGTGTGGAGCGGTAAAAGCGCATGCGCTGTCCTTGATGTGCCGGATGAACTGTACAGAGCGGAATTTTATGTGGAAACGAACAGCGGAAACGATGACTTCTTAATCGATAAATGCTCTTTGAGAAAGCTTATAACTCATCAGGAGTATTTAAAGGAAAACGAACCGATTGACTATTCGTCAGAGGGCATGAAGGAGTACCTTGATATAATCGATGCGTATAATGGCATGACAGCAAGCGTGTATCCGCAGAATTCCGATAAGGTTATAAAAAATCCGTATAAGGGACTTAATTACTATACCACAAAGTTGGATTTCGGCACTTTGGATTTGAATGGTGACGGTGCCAAGTGCTCTAATGTCGTGTATCATCGACTGAGCTGGAAAGCCCTTGAACCGGAGGAGGGCGTGTATAATTTTGATGTGCTTGAGCAGAACATCGAAAAGCTCCGCGAAAATAATATGATGCTCGGTATCGGCATAGGCTCGTGCATTACATATAACGGCTATAACAATGCCACCAATGCGCAGACGACGCCGCCGTGGCTGTTTGAAAAATACGACCTGCCTTATACAAAGCAGATTGTCGGTAACGGCTCTGTCGCCAATACAAACGTCTTTACTGATGAAGACGGTATGCAGTATGTGAAGGTTCCCGTGTACAATAATGAGATTTTTAAACAGAAAATGCAGAATTTCCTGAATGCCTTTGCTGAAAGATTTAATGATAATCCGACTATAGCGTATGTCGATATGAGAAATTACGGAAACTGGGGAGAATGGCATTTTTCAAGCTTTAACGATGTGATAAAGAATCATTCGTACTATGATGAAAACGGTGATTTACAAACTTACACCGAACAGGATTTTAAAAATCTGGTCGATATGTTTGAGAATTTCCGCCTTCCGCTTGCGATGTTCTCGTCAAATACAAGCATGCTTACCTATGCTTTTTCAAAGTACGGCACCGGTATGAGGGTAGACGGTACACTCAGCATGAACCTGGCAGATGAACACCGCAAGCTGGCATATGCGGATGGAAAATCCTTTTCGGTTGCCGAGTGGTTCTATCAGCCGGAGGAGTACTACGAAGGCGGTATGTTCGAAGACTACGGCGACTATCTGCCCGTTTTCGCCGAGAAGGTTCTGCGTGAGGGTAAGCCGAGCTATATATCGCTGGGCTACTGGAAGCCGGAGGATTTTTATTCGAGATTTTCGGATTTGGCTCAGCGGCTTGCGAATAAAGTCGGCTATTGGTTTAAGGTGAGTAAGATAACCTATCCTGTTGCCTTGAAAAACGGTGTTTTTGCGATGACGGTGAAAAATGACGGCTCGTCGCAGCTGTATGCCGGCTGTGCTCGAAATGCCGGTGTCAAGCTTGCACTTGCCGATTCTGACGGAAATATATTGAACACGACGGTGCTGAATGGTGTTGATCCTCAAGAATGGAAAACGGGCGAATATAGCTTTATCGCTCAAAACTATTCCATTGCGGGAGCGGAAAACGCATCGAAGCTTTATCTTGGAATTTTCTCGGATATCTCACGTGAAAATCCCGATATCAGACTTGGTATAAATGCAGATGATGTAAACGGCTGGTATGACCTTACGACGATAGAGTCGAATCGGCATCTGTCGGACAATAAGCTCTATACCGCATCAAATCCCTACGCCGATTTAGGCTACGGCTACCGCGAAGCGTATTATGCTTTCGATGATAATCCCGATACCTATTGGGCGGCGGAGATAAGAAAGGATGAATTTCTGGAAATCGATTTCGGCGAGTACGTCACGGCTGAAAGTGTGACCTTTAATGCGGTAGATTCCGTTTCATCGGACTACACTCTTAAAGGCTATGATGGTAAGTCGTGGATTGATGTCGGCAAAAGTACTTCGGTGGCAAGCGGTGAGAATACGGCATCATTTGCTCCGATGCGGATATGTAAGCTGCGGCTGGTGCTTAATGAAACGTCGGATGAAGTACTTAAAATAAGTGAAATGTACGTCGATTGAGATATATGCTGAAAGCATTGGATTTAGTATAGAAAATTTAGCGGTATTATGAAAGAAATTACACCAAATATTAAAAATGTGGTATATGCACTAAAAATGTGCTGTGGTATTATAGAATTACAGAATGACTATATACCCCACTGCGGTATTCCGTAGCTGTGAAAATTACGGAGGTATTCGCATTCTGCGGGGCAGACGGGTGCCTGATACGGCGCTTGTCGGAAAAATTATTATAGACGAAGGGATGATTTTGTTATGAAAAAAAGACTTATGAGCCTTGCCGTAATTGCTGCCTTGACGGCAAGCATGTTCACAGCGGTTAATGCTTTCGCCGCTTCCTCCGACACTTCCGTCATCGTCAATGATGACTTTGAGGACAGAGAGGTCGGTGACGTGGTAAATATGACCGGCAGCAGTGAAAATGCTATGCAGCTGTATGCGGCAAACGGAGATGCTACAGTATGTGAGGAAACTGACGGAAATAAATATCTTACAACCGAAAACGGCAAATGGATAAAATTTTATGCGAACAAGTTATATTCAAAAAGCGACAGGTTGGCTATATCCATGGATATCATGAATCCTGCGGCGTTGACAGCTTATTCGGCTGACAATACAATCGGCGCGGTGCTGTATATCGATAACACACCGGTATTACTTTTAAATATGAATGAAAAATCTACGGCGCAGGGAGTGGAAGTAAGGTATTATTATACAGATGGAACAACATATAAACAGGACAATATGTACAATGCTCCCGGCAGCACCACAAAGGTGTATACCAATCAAAGACAATCCGGAATATGGAATCATTTTGAAGCTGTATTTAAGAGGGAGCTTGTCGACGGCGACTATACTGTAGCCTTGGAAAAATTAAAGGTAAACGGTAAAGCACTGTCAGTGGCTGATTCGGTATTCGGGCATGAGCCTACTTTTAAAAATGTTGATTGGTGGACTCGGAAAACATCCAGAACGAATTTCGTAAGTATTGGTAATATAAACAAATCATGGGCAATAGATAATGCCAGGATATATGCACCGTCTGCCGATGATATGACTACAAACGTTAAAGTGCCGTCATATGCACCGTCTGTGGGAACGGTTGTTTTGGATGATGATTTCGACAGCTCCGTTTTATCCGGAAATACCCTGACAACCGCATATGCAAATGGCTGTGCAAACATCTACAACATCGGTTCGTTGAGTACAGGCATCGGCGGCAATCAATATCCGATTACAAATACATGGGCGAAATTTGCCTCGAAAGCTGCAACTGTGACCGATAGTGACAGACTTGTGGTTTCTTTGAAAATAAAAGCACCCGATTCTCTGACGACATCCAATAATAAATACTACGCCGGCTTTAATTGCTCGGCTACAACCTACTGTCCTTTAGGGTTTTGCTATACCCCTGCGACGGAAACGGATAATGTCGAGGATTATGCGAATAAATACAAGGTTCAGCTTGTTACGAGAGGTATAGATTTGACTGCAGAAAAAGGTTATGCTGAAAAGTATCTTACGAAAAAACCGATTTTTGCGTTAAAATCAGATTTTACCAAGTTTACGATAGTTATGGATAAAAAAATGAATTCCGACGGTGAAACATACGGAGCGTATGTAACAGAGCTGTATTTGAATGATGAGGATATTGGAGTGTGGCCGGCTCAGGCATCATTTCCGTTATATTCCAATTGGTGGGAGGTAAATCCTGCCGATACAGACACCGGTACCAAAAATTCATTTTGGATGGGTAACAACGGCGCTGCCGGCTGGGCAGTTGACGATTTGCTCGTTTATGTTCCGGCAGCTTTTAGTGTCGGCGTGATATCCTTCGACGCAGACGGTACAAGTGCCGATATAACTTTTAGTGACACAGTCGGCGATATTACGGATGCTTCCGTTACCGTATCGACGGTTGACGGTGCGCAGGCAAGCGCGACTCTTTCAAAAAGCGGTAAGGTATTAAATGCCGCATTTGCAGTCGCACCCGACCTTGCCCGAAATGTATATACCGTAACCGTAAGTGGTGTAAAGGGCAGTAGCGGTACTTCGGCTGCGGACTACACCATGTTTATAGGTACCGGCTTTGCAAGCATCGACAAAGTGAACGGTACAGCCGTTATAAACAATGAAAGCAGCGATGTATTGAGCGGCAAGCTTATCATCGCGGGCTATGACAACGAAGATAACCTTGTAAACGCAGTTGTGAGCACCGCAGATATCAATACCAAGGTAGACCTCACACAGAGTGTGACATATACCCTTCCGACGGGTGATGGCATAGAGTATTATAAATTCTTTGTATGGAACGACACAGATGAACTTACACCGTTGTTTGCAAATGCCGTTATCAGATAACATAAGTTAATAAATAAAATAAGTTGAATTTATAACCGACCTCCAAAAGTCAGATTGATAATCCGATAATTTGGAGGTCGCTTTTTTGTTCGAAAAGCTTTTCTCCTCCATAGTCTGTGCCGTCACGTTCTTTAATATCAGATGTTTTGCTGCCGCAATAGGTAAATGCAAAAAAATAAAATTGAATTTGATAAAAGT
>CAYRGA010000023.1:9374-21412 GCA_964423705.1 uncultured Oscillospiraceae bacterium | reverse complement strand
CATGACAATTATACCATTTTAGATAAAATATATCAAGAAATAATTAATAAAAAGTATCGGATATGTCAAAGTAATATCGTTTTTGTTATTGAAAAAAATTTCAGATAATATACAATTGAATTATCAAAAATAAGGAGGAAGTATTATGGATTTTACAGGTAAAACTGCTATATCGACAGGTGCGGCATCCGGAATGGGACTCTTGTTTGCGCAGAATTTCGCTAGCCTCGGCGGTAATGTCGTTATGTGCGATGTAAATGAGGACGTTTTAAAAGAAAAGGTTGATGAGATTAACGCAAAAGGCGCAGGCAAGGCTATCGGTGTTATATGCGATGTCCGCGATTATGCACAGGTATGCAATGTACGCGACAAAGCGGTTGAAAAGTTCGGTGTCATTGACATTATGGCGAATTTTGCCGGCGGAACCGCAAGGCGTATGCTTAATGTCGGCTGGAATGATGATTTCACAGATGTGCCGATAGATGTGTTTGACTGGGGCATAGATGTGAATTTAAAGGGACCTTTCTACTTTGCACATGCAGTATTAAAGCAGATGAAGGCTCAGAAAAGCGGCTTGATTATAAATATTGGTTCTATAACGGGTGCTGAGGGTGACGCACAAGGTATGGACTATCCTACAGCAAAGGCAGGAATTATGTACGGACTTACAAAGTCCATTGCGCAGTATGGTGCACATCGGAATATAAGATGTGTATGCGTAGCCCCCGGTCCGGTTCTTACAAGAGCCGCTATGGCGGATATGAAAACACTTATGGGAAGAGCGGCCGAGCCGCAGGAAATAATAGATTTGGTTTTGTTCATTGCATCAGATAAGGGTCAGTTTATAAACGGTGAAACCATAATGATAGACGGAGGAAGAAACGCAGCCGGGAGGTATTGTTGATATGGAAAACGGTTTTTTTGATAATGAAAAGGCTGTTCTTACGGTAATGGTTCAGGCTGATAACCCTGCCAGGATAAAGGAGCTTGTGGACAAGTCCCTTCCGGAAGGTGCCGAAGCCTTCGGTATGCAGTTTGAAAAGATGAAGCCGGAGTACAGAAATACGGAAACATATAAAGACTTGTTTTCGTATTCAAAGAACCCCACCTATGCAACAAATTATCGTATGGACTATAATGACGGAAAGACGGACGATGAGCTGGCAGACGAGCTTGTTGAGCTTGCGGAATGCGGAGCGGACTTGTGTGATATGATGGGCGACTATTTTGATAGGCAGACAGATGAGGTTGCCAGAAGCGAAGAGGCAATACAAAAGCAAACCAAGCTTGTTGAAAGATTGCATCAAAAAGGTGCAAAGGTTTTAATGTCCTCCCATATCATGAACTTTACATCGGCGGAGAGAGTTTTGGAAATTGCAAGACAGCATAAAAGGACGGGCGCCGATATATCGAAAATAGTGGTCGGAGCCGATAATATGGAACAACAGCTTGAAAACTTGAGGATTGTGAATATGCTTAAGGAAAAGTTGGGCATTCCGTTTTTGTTTTTATGCGGCGGTGAATGTAGAATTTTACGCCGAATAGGCGGTGAACTCGGATGTTGTATGTATTTGTGCGTATGCGAGTACGACGACCTCGCAACACCGCAGCAGCCGCTGTTGAGGCATGTTAAGATTCTGAGAGATGAGATAAATATGGGCGGACATAACGATTAATATATGATATCTTAATCATATGTCGTGCCTTCTGCGCATTTCACGGGGTGTCATTCCGAAATATGACTTGAAGTTTTTTCTGAACCGTGAAGCAGAGGAAAAGTTTAAGCTGTCACTTATACATTCTATGGATTTGTCGGTGCTTATAAGAAGCTCCTTTGCGCGTTTAAGCAGCAGCGCGTTTTTAAGTACATTTGGTGTGATGTCCGAGGCTTTTTTAAATGCGGCATAAAGTGAAGCTTCGCTCACTGCGCAGTTTTTGGCAAGCTCCGGAGCGTTGGCGTGCGGATGCGAAAGCAGGTATTCGTGTGTTTTCAGTACGATTTCCTCAGAGTGGCTGAGAGAGGTGTGGTGCATGGTCGGAATTAACATTCCGGCAAGTGTATAAAATTCTCCTATCGCTTTCGCCGTGAGAGGGTGAGTTTCTGCGAGGGATAACATAAGCTGTACCGCATTTTCGTTATGCGGAATCACCTGGACGGAATATTTTTTATTTTCAAAATTCGGAAAATACACAAAACCGAGAGAAATGAACTTTATATTCGGTGTTCCGTACCAGTAGGAACGGTAGCTGCAATTATTCGGTATGTAAAAAATATCGCCTTCGTTGACTTCGATAACTTGCGATTCGGTGACTATTCGGCATTTTCCCGAAAACATATATGCGAAGTAGTGGCTGGGCGCACCGTTTCTGTTGTCGGTGTAATGATATTTGCTGAAGTTTATCGTGCAAAAGATGAAACTGCTTGAGAAAAGTGTATCATTCATTTGAAATACCGCCTTTATATGTAGAGAAAACGACCTTGTTTTTTAGATGATAGCATATTTTTTTATGCCTGTCAATACAGTACAATATACTTATATCATATATTAAAAAAAGGATGTGATTTAAATGAAATGCAGACAAATAGTGTTTACAAAGCCATTTATGGTGGAGTATATTGATACCGAGATACCGGAATTGAATGATAATGACGTGCTCGTCGAAACCATGGTGTCAACCATAAGTTGTGGTACAGAGCGTGCGAATCTGATGGATATGCCGAATGTCCTCGGTGATTTTCCACGTATGACCGGATATAACTGTTCGGGAATCGTTGTAAAAAAAGGCAAAGCGGTAAAATCCGTTGAAATAGGCGACCGAGTGGTAATATGGTGGAGTTTGCACAAAAAATACAATGTCATTTCCGAAGATAGAGTTGTTAAAATCGACGATAATAATATCAGCCATAAAACCGGTGCGATGAGCTTTATAGCTACATTTCCCATGGCTGCTGTCAGAAAGACTCGCTTGGAAATCGGTGAAAGTGCTATGGTTATGGGGCTCGGAATCCTCGGTATGACGGCAGTAAAGCTGCTTCGTGCATCGGGTGCTGTTCCGATAATTGCCGCAGACCTAAATCCAAAAAGACGTGAAATAGCTATTTTGTGCGGTGCGGATTATGCGTTTGACCCGTTTGATGAGGATTTCGCAGAAAAAGTTAAAAATGTAACAAACGGTGGTGTTAATACTGCCATAGAGGTTACCGGAGTGGATTCGGGACTTGATGAGGTTCTGGACTGCATGGCGAAGTTTGGGCGTGTCGCACTTTTGGGATGTACCAGAAAATCAAATATCGCGATTGACTATTATCGGAAGGTACACCTCCCCGGTATAACACTTGTGGGAGCGCATACCAACGCAAGACCGACTATGGAATCGCATCCGGGATATTTCACTCATAACGATGATATAAGGGCTGTTTTAAAGCTTGTAAGCGGAAAAAGGCTTTGCCTGGAGGATATCGTAGAGGAAACGCACAGCCCTGAGGAATGTGTCGAGGTTTATGACAGACTTATGCATGATAAAAATTTCCCTGTAGTTGTTCAGTTTGATTGGAGTGAAGTGAAATGAAAAAAATTAAAATAGCACAGATAGGCGTGGGACATGACCACGCATCAGCCGCTATGGGCACATTAAAGCTTCAAGATGATATCTATGAGCTTGTGGGCTATGCTGAGGTTCCCGAGGATGAAGGCAACACTGTACATCCGTACGAAAGCTGTAAATCAATGTATGACGGTGTCAAAAAGATGTCTGTCGATGAAATTTTAAATTTACCCGACCTTGATGCAGTGTGCATTGAAACCGAGGACAGAGCACTTACAAAATATGCCCTTATAGCAGCGGAAAAAGGACTTCATATACAGATGGATAAGCCGGGCGGCATAGACGAAGCGGAATATGAAAAACTTATCGATACCGTTAAGGCTAACGGAACGGTATTTCACACCGGATACATGTATCGCTATAACCCCGCTGTTTTAAAATTGATGGAGGATATAAAATCCGGTAAGCTTGGTGAAATATACGCGGTTGAAGCACAGATGAACTGCCTTCACGAAAAGGTAAAAAAAGACTGGCTTAAAAATTACCCGGGCGGTATGCTGTATTTCTTGGGATGCCATTTGATTGACTTGGTATATTTGATAATGGGTATGCCGGATGAGGTTATTCCTCTCAGCACTTCAACGAAAATCGACGGAGTGGATGCTGAGGATTTCGGTATGGCAGTTTTTAAATATAAAAACGGTGTGTCGTTTGTGAAAAGCACTGCAGTTGAGTACGGTGGCTTTGAAAGAAGACAGCTTGTCGTATGCGGAAGTAAGGGAACAGTGGAGCTAAAGCCGTTTGAGTGGCTTGGCGGTGAATGTGAAGGTGTTATTTCACCGCAGACCACTGTGATAAGAGAAGTGTATGATAAAGATTGGTTTGTAAAGGCAGCGAGTCACGACAGCGAGGTCCACGGCAGATATGATGCTATGTACAGAGCCTTTGCCGCATACATTTCGGGCGAAAAGGAAAATCCGTATGATTACGAATATGAAAGAAGGCTTCATAAATTGATTTTGCGCGCATGCGGAAAAGAAAGGTAATGCGAAAATAAGAGTAAAGGATGATATATAATGAAAGCAATACTTGTAAATGATGACAGAAGCTTGAGGTGGGACAATGTGCCCGACCCCGAGATTAAAAGTGAAGAGGTACTCGTGGAGATACACGCGGCGGCATTAAACCGCGCGGATTTGATGCAGAGAGAGGGCGACTATCCGCCGCCTCCCGGATGCCCTGAATGGATGGGCCTTGAAATAGCGGGCGTAATCGTCGAAATAGGTGAAGAAGCAAAGGAAAAATCCGATTGGAAAATCGGTGATAAAGTCTGCGCACTTCTCGGCGGAGGCGGATATGCGCAATACGCTGCGGTTAAGTACGATATGCTCATGCCTGTTCCTTCAAATTGTACCATGGAGGAGGCAGCAGCTATACCCGAGGCGTTTGCGACAGCGTATTTGAATCTGTTTATCGAAGGTCGCATTAAAGAAGGAAATACACTTCTTATGAATGCCGGAGCCTCAGGCTTGGCAAGCGTTATAATTCCTATGGCGAAGGCATTCGGCGTGAGAGTTATTACGACGGTTCTCTCGGACGAAATCGCTGCATCGATAAAGCACCTTAATGCAGATAGGGTTGTCGTGACAACGAAGGAGGATATCTCCGAGGTTCTTAAGGAAGAGCTTGAAAACGGTCACGGCGTTGACGTGGCTATCGATTGCCTCGGCGGAGAAATCATGGGTAAATGCATACACTACCTCACTCACGGTGCACGCTGGATTATGATTGCGGCATTGGCAGGTCAGAAAACGGAAATAGACCTTAAAAATATTTATGTAAGGAATGTCAGAATTGTCGGCAGTACGCTCCGTTCCAGAACACCGGAGGTTAAAGCGCAGATTTTGGCTGAGCTTGTGGAGAAGGTGTTCCCTAAGATTGAAAGTGGCGAGGTTAAGCCTACAATCTACAAAACTCTGCCTATAACGGAAGCCGAAGCGGCGCATGATATTCTCTATAAGGGACAAAACGTCGGAAAGGTAGTGCTTACTGTAAAATGAGCAGGGTAGAAATCATTCCGATAGAATACGGTAAATCGTTTTTGGATGAAGGTAGCATATTTCAGGACGGCTCACCGGATAAAATATATCCTATTGTGTTCAGAATATATCTTATTAAAACCGAGAATCGGCTTATCCTTGCGGATGCGGGCTGTGAAACCATGCCCGGGTTCGATATGCGGGATTTCATAGGCTCGGTGAAGGCACTTGAAGCTGTCGACGTGAAACCCGATGATATTACCGATGTCATTATAACGCACTCACATCATGACCACATAGAGCTTGTAAGCAGTTTTAAAAAAGCCGTGGTATATATTCAGCGCGATGAGTACGAGCTCGGCAAACAATATTTCGATGATGCTATGGATGTGAGGCTCTTTGACGATGAAGTGCAAATTTGCAGCGGCGTGAAGGCAGTTAAAATTGGCGGTCATTCGGTCGGCTCATGCGTTGTCGAGATAACGGATAAAAAAGAAAAATGGCTTATTGTCGGCGATGAGTGTTATGTCCGCGAGTGCCTGGAGCGGAAAGTCGCCACCGGTATTTCGGTTTGCCCCGAAAAAAGTCGAGAGTTTATCCTTAAATATGCGGACAGTAAATATAATTTCTTGTTGTGTCATTCAAATTAGTTAAGATTTGTAAATACAGGCTACGTATGCAGCCGAAAGGGAAGCCCGTGCTTATGTAAAAAAGGTATGATATCGTCCGAGGAATATCAAGGTGTTTGTTTGCAAATACACTACGAATATTTTTTTATGATTTCCTCGGCGATTTCTTTCCTTGAAATGCATCTGTCCATGGCTTCCTTTTCTATATAATGGTGTGCCTCGTCCTCAGGCATTTTAAGCTCTGTTATGAGAAACCATTTAGCGCGGTTTACAAGTCTTATTTCCTGCATTTTATCCTCAAGCGAAAGTGTCTTTTTTTCCAGCCTGCGAAGGCGCTCCCTGGTCGAAGCCATCCAGTCCAAGCCCTGAATGATTATCGGCTTTGAGGTCGGCTTGGGAAGGGTGTAGACGCCGTATTTCGATATCTTGGCGAAAACGGAGGAATAGAGCTCATTATGAACAAAGAGCATAACGACAGCACTTTTTCCCGATGATATGTCGATTGAAAAGCGGATGCCTTCATTGTCCGTCAAGGATGAGTTTATAATTACAAAATCGTATTCGCGTTCCGACAGAATACGTTTTGCGGCACCTACACTCTGAACCTGCGTGACAGGCTCATATTTGTAATCGGGCAGAAGCTCAGCCAAGGAGGTATTGAATTTTTCGGCTGCGGATATGATTAAAACACTGTATATTTGCTCTTTAAAATCCATGTATATTACCTCCTTTGCTTAAAATTTGATTAATTGCAGTAGATATCGATAATTGATTTCGGAATATGCTTCGATACAAAGGCACTTTCATGTGCCAGTGCCTTTGCTTCCTCAATGGTGCTCGGAAGCTTGTCGTACTGCGTTACGGTGCTTTCGTCCGCCTTAAAGAAGTTTATCTCCGACGTTTTCGGTAAGCTGAGCTCGTTTACAATTCCGTAAAGACCGGCATAAATCAGCAGGGCATATGCCAAATACGGATTTGTCGTCGGGTCGGGTGAGCGTAGCTCCGCACGCCTGTATTCGCCGCTGGCGGCGGGAATACGAATAAGCTGTGAACGATTTTCACTTGACCACGAAACATATTGCGGTGCTTTTGCCTGTCCGAATCTGCGGTAAGAATTTTCTGTGGGATTCAAAAATAAAGTAATCTCTTTTATATACTGCATGATTCCGGCAAGCATGGATGGCAGCAGAATATGATTTTCGTCCTGCTTTACGGACATGTTTATGTGCAAACCGTTGCCCGGCTTATCCGCAAGTGGTTTCGGTGTGAAATCCGCATAAAGTCCGTTTTGGCGCGCTATTGTTTTCACGACTGTTTGAAATGCCATGGCATCATCGGCGGCAGTCAGCGGGTCGGAATAACGAAAATCTATTTCATTTTGTCCGGGTCCTCCCTCGTGATGGGAGCTTTCAGGACAGATACCCATTTGCTCCAAAGTCAGACAGATTTCACGGCGGATATTTTCGCCTCTGTCCTCGGGTGCCATATCCATGTAGCCCGCATCGTCGTATGGCACTTTCGTCGGCTGTCCGTTTTCGTCCAGTTTAAACAGATAAAATTCAAGCTCCGAGCCGAAGGAAAATTCAATTCCCGCAGCTTTGGCATCGGAAACGGCTTTTTTTAAGACGCTTCTGGTATCACCTTCAAATACATCACCGTTTGGCTTTGTTATGGTGCAGAACATACGTATTACACGTCCATGCTCGGGACGCCACGGAAGAATAGAAAGTGTTGACGGGTCGGGACGAAGGAATAAATCGGAATGTGTTTCATCTCCGAAGCCGCCTACAGAAGATGCATCGAAGGCAATCCCGTGCTCAAAGGCACGCGAAAGCTCACTGGGCATAATCGATATGTTTTTCTGTCTGCCGTATACATCACAAAATGCAAGGCGGATAAACTTTACATCCTCCTCACTCACATACTGTATAACCTCCTGTGCCGAATAATTCATTTTTTAACCTTCTTTCTGTTGTTTTGCCGCATGATTTCGGCAGTCTATCTTTTTTTATTATAACCGAAGCAGCCACAAAATTCAATTGGGATATTTTAAAATTATATCTCATTCATAGTTATTTTTACACAGATTTGAGTAAGCCGTACAAAAAATATGAAATAAAAAAGGACGCCATTCACCCTCACCTATAGGATAAATGAACGCCTTTGCTCATTACAGATATTTTATATCAAAAAAATGTTTTTGTCAATAAATAATTCAAAATTATGTCAAAAAAATTTTTTTGGAAAATTTTAAAAAAGGGGTTGACAAAACGGAAATTTAGGTTTATAATGTGTCGTGTTAAAGGCAATGGCGTCTTTGAGATTGAATTCTCAAAGGCGTTTTTTCTTTAATAAAATTTTATACAGTGCGAAAAGGCAACGGCGTCTTTAAGAGTATTTCACATACTTTTAAGGGCGCTTTTTGTTTTTGGGGCGCAAAGGAGGAATACAAAATGTCATATGTAGACGAGGTAATTGAGAAGGTTGTTAAACAAAATCCGACGGAAACGGAGTTTCATCAGGCGGTTCGCGAGGTGCTTGAGTCAATCAGACCCGCTGTCGAAGCTAAGGAGGCAGACTACAGGCGTGATGCACTTCTTGAGAGATTGGTCAATCCCGAAAGACAGATTAAATTCAGAGTGCCGTGGATAGACGATAACGGTCAGGTTCACATCAATACCGGATATCGTGTTCAGTTTAACAGTGCGATAGGTCCTTATAAGGGCGGATTAAGACTTCATCCGTCGGTTAATATCGGAATAATTAAGTTTTTGGGCTTTGAGCAGATTTTCAAAAATTCATTGACAGGACTTCCCATCGGAGGCGGCAAGGGCGGCAGTGATTTCGACCCCAAGGGCAAATCCGACAGAGAGATTATGGCGTTTTGTCAAAGCTTCATGAGTGAGCTGTACAAGTACATCGGTGCAGATACAGATGTTCCGGCGGGCGATATCGGTACAGGTGCCAGAGAAATAGGCTACATGTTCGGACAGTACAAAAAGCTCAAGGGCATGTTTGAGGGTGTGCTTACCGGAAAAGGTCTTACGTACGGCGGCTCACTTGCCAGATGCGAGGCTACCGGCTACGGACTTTTGTATCTTACAGATGCGATGCTTAAGAAAAACGGCAAATCCATAGAGGGCAAAACCGTAGTCGTATCGGGCAGCGGAAACGTGGCTATATATGCAGTGGAAAAGGCTCATCAGCTCGGAGCTAAGGTCGTTACGGTATCCGATTCAAACGGATGGGTATATGATGAGGACGGCATAGATGTGGAAGCTTTAAAGGAAATTAAAGAAGTGAAAAGACAGCGCCTCACAGAATATAAGAACTACAGACCGAACAGCGAATATCATGAGGGCAGAGGTGTTTGGAACATTAAGGCGGACATCGCACTTCCGTGTGCTACGCAGAATGAACTTGATTTGGAGGATGCGAAGGCGCTGGTGGCAAACGGTGTGATTGCCGTTGCCGAGGGTGCAAATATGCCGACTACACTTGATGCGACAAAATACTTGCAGGAAAACGGTGTTCTGTTCGCTCCGGGAAAAGCTGCCAATGCCGGCGGTGTGGCTACCTCCGCATTGGAAATGAGCCAAAACAGCGAAAGACTCACCTGGACATTTGAAAAAGTCGATTCTATGCTTAAAGATATAATGGAAAGACTTTTTGAAAATATAGACGAAACCGCCAGCAGATACGGTTTCGCGGGAGATTATGTCGTGGGCGCAAATATAGCAGGATTTGAAAAAGTAGCCGATGCTATGACCGCTCAGGGTATAGTTTGATTTTATACAAAAAGGCAAAGGCGTCTTTAATGTGTGAGATGTGCATTAAGGATGTCTTTTTTATTTGAAACAATTCCCGTAATTTATAGATAAGCTTTAATTTTATGCCGACATTCGGTTGGCGGAATGGAGATTTTTATGTCAGAGAAAAATAAGAACGAGAGTTTTATAAAAAGCGTGGACTTTACGGATTTGTTGACAAAAATGTCTGCTAAAAGCACGGAAATCGACCCTTTGTACGAAAAGGCGTTTTTGGACAGAAACGAAAAGCCGGCGAGTGAGTATAATCAAAATACGACAACCTGGGACTGAATGTAAGCACTGCGGCATATGCCCGCCGAAGATAATTTACCGAGGAGAAATTCAAAATGATAACACCGAACACAAACTACAGAGCATTAAAGCAATCCTATCTTTTCTATAATATCGCGCAAAAAACGAAGGCGTATTTGGCGGCAAATCCGAGCAAATATTTATACCGAATGGGTATCGGAGATGTTTCACTGCCGCTCTGCGATGCAGTTATAAGTGCTCTTCATGGAGCGGTGAATGACCAGTCTGACAAGGAAAGCTTTCACGGCTATATGCCGGAATGCGGTGCGCCGTTTCTCAGGGAGGCAGTTGCGCAGTATTATATCGGCAGAGGCGTAAATGTGGCTGCCGACGAGGTGTTTGTATCGAGCGGTGCAAGCGATGAGCTTGGGGATATCCTTGACCTTTTTGACCGCGAAAGCTCCGCGCTTGTGATCGAGCCGGCTTATCCGGCATATGTGGATGCCAATATTATGGCAGGCAGGAAAATAGTTCACTTGGCATCGGGAAGGGAGAATGGATTTTTGCCCGAACCGAATGAAGATACGAGAGCGGATATTTTGTATATTTGCTCTCCGAATAATCCGACCGGAGCGATATTTGACCGAAGACGGCTGCAAAAATGGGTTGATTTCGCAAATGATAACGGCTCCGTGATTCTATTTGATGCGGCATACGAGGCGTTTATAGAGGATGATGCGCTTCCACACAGCATATTTGAGCTGGACGGCGCGGAAAAATGCGCGATTGAAATTTGCTCCCTTTCAAAAACGGCAGGCTTTACCGGTACCAGACTGGGATATACGGTGATTCCGCGGGCACTTGTACGGCAGAATATGAATTTTAATGAAATGTGGGTGAGAAACCGTACCACCAAGACAAACGGTGTGTCATATATTATCCAAAAGGGCGGCGCGGCTGTATTCACTCCCGAGGGTCAAAAACAAATTCATGATAATATCAGAATTTATAAAAACAATGCGAAGGTCCTCACAAAAGCACTTGATAAGCTGGGGATTTGGTATTGCGGTGGGAAAAACGCTCCGTATATATGGATGGAGTGTCCCAATAATATGGGAAGCTGGGATTTTTTTGATTGCCTGCTGAATAAAATTCAAGTTGTGGGAACACCCGGCGAGGGCTTCGGCACTGCGGGTGAAGGGTATTTTAGATTTTCGACCTTCGGAAGTGAGCAGGATACCGTGGAAGCGGCAAAACGGCTGGTAGCTTTGCTCGGATAAGCCGATGATAATACGTCGGTATAAGAGTATGTAAATTCGTTCAAGGTGTTATTTAAAAATTATTATATGTTAGCGGTGGTTCGCGGTGAGTTGAAAAGTGCGTTTGAAACAACATAAACTTGTTTTGAACGCATTTTTTGTACGTAAATGCGAAAAGAAAAATAAATGGCGAATTGACAGCGTTTGGTACAAAAAATAGTTTGCATTTTGTGATGGGTTGTGTTATAATTGACACGTGCAGAATTTTATTGCATAAAATTCTTAAAGCCTGTCGGCTTTTGCGGACATTCGACCGCCATGTCAATAGATGGCGTCGCAAAAATGCCCTTGCAAGCAAGCATTTTTGTTCCTGGTATAATGACACGTGCAGAATTTTATTGCATAAAATTCTTAAAGCCTGTTGGCTTTTGCGGTCATTCGACCGCCAGGTCAATAGATGGCGTCGCAAAAATGCCCTTGCAAGCAAGCATTTTTGTTCCTGGT
>CAYRGA010000023.1:0-9274 GCA_964423705.1 uncultured Oscillospiraceae bacterium | reverse complement strand
TTTTATTGCATAAAATTCTTAAAGCCTGTTGGCTTTTGCGGTCATTCGACCGCCATGTCAATAGATGGCGTCGCAAAAATGCCCTTGCAAGCAAGCATTTTTGTTCCTGGTATAATGACACGTGCAGAATTTTATTGCATAAAATTCTTAAAGCCTGTTGGCTTTTGCGGTCATTCGACCGCCAGGTCAATAGATGGCGTCGCAAAAATGCCCTTGCACACGCTAAATTACTTCGTAGCTAAATTGCAAAATTCAACTAAAGTTCAGCATACAAATTATATAATGATTTCGATTACTGTTGAGCAAGACTTTAAAAATTCAGCAGAATAAATCGCAGTAAGCGACTTGTGTGTCATTTCGCAAACAGCGATTTTTCACATAAATTATTTATAATTTGGTATTAATAATTATACGGGTTAATCCCTGATACAAATATCATTTAAAAGAGAGGTGGATTTAATGGACGCAGGAGGTAGTAGAAGCGCAAAAGCAGTCCGATGTTGCCGCTTATTAAAATTTAAAATGCACATTTATACTGCGTCCGCCGTAGGCTGATGCCGTTTGTGCATGGGTTTTGCGGTTAATTAAATTCGACATTTGGCATCAAGCTATGATGCCGATTAAATTTTGTGCGTTACTTCCTTCCTAATTTAATTTATTTTTTGGGAGGAGATTATTATGAACAACGAAGAAATTACACTTACAGAAAAAGCACTGACATTTTTGAAAAGCAAGAAATTCCTGGATTTGAAGGATTTGCTCAATACCATGAATCCTGCTGATATAGCCTTGTTTTTTGATGAACTTACAAAGGATGAACTCATAATTGCATTTCGTATAATGCCGAAGGATTTGGCGGCGGACACCTTTGTTGAGATGGAGCCTGACCGTCAGCAGGAGCTTATCCACAGTTTTACGGATAAGGAGCTTAAGGAAGTCGTAGACGAGCTCTATTTGGATGATGCCGTAGACATCGTAGAGGAGATGCCGGCAAATGTGGTTAAGCGTATTTTGCGTGCAGCAGACCCCGACATACGAAATATGATTAACGTAGTGCTTAAATATCCCGATGACAGTGCCGGCAGTATCATGACTATCGAGTATGTCAGCTTGCGAAAGAATATGACTGTCGACGAGGCTGTTAAGCATATACGCAAAACAGGTGTGGATAAGGAAACCATTTATACCTGTTATGTGACGGATAACAATAATAAGCTTATCGGTATTGTAACGGTTAAGGCTTTGCTCCTTGCCGATGAAAATGAGCTTATAGGCGACATAATGGAGCCTAATCCGATTTTCGTTACGACCCTGGAGGATAAGGAGGTCGTGGCAAATGATTTCGATAAATATAATTTTATGGCATTGCCGGTTGTGGATGAGGAACAGCGGCTTGTCGGAATAGTAACCTTCGACGATGCTATCGACGTTTTGCAGGAGGAGATTACCGAGGATATCGAGAAGATGGCGGCTATCGTACCTACGGATAAGCCATATATGCGCATGGGTATATTTGAAACATGGAAAACACGTATACCGTGGCTTATGCTCCTTATGGTATCTGCTACATTTACCGGAATGATAATAAACAGCTTTGAAAATGCACTTAAAGCTCAGGTGGTGCTTACTGCGTTTATACCTATGCTTATGGATACAGGCGGAAATTCCGGTTCTCAGGTTTCTGTTACTATTATCCGTGGATTGTCACTGGGGGAGATAGAATACCGTGATACTCTAAAGGTTATATGGAAGGAAATCCGTGTTTCGCTTCTCTGTGGTATAACACTTTCGGTGATTAGCTTTTTGAAATGCTGTTTCCTGGACAGGGTAGGAGTTCCGGTGGCGGCGGTTGTGTCGCTTACATTGGTGTTTACGGTGCTTTTCGCAAAGGTTATAGGCGGTGTACTACCGATTGCTGCTAAACGCATAGGCTTTGACCCTGCGGTTATGGCAAGTCCGTTCATTACCACTATAGTCGATGCACTTTCGCTTTTGATTTATTTTCAAATAGCATCCGTGTTCCTTGGAATATAACTAAATTAATACAGCCGGGTTAAGCCCGGCTTTTTCAGCGCATCACAGAAAAACATATTTTTGAGGGGAAAAAATGAATTTTAAAAAATACATTGGTACGAAAAGCTTTTATAAAATGGTTATAACAGTGGCTGTGCCTATCATGATACAGAATTTTATAACAAATTTTGTAAATATGCTCGATAATATCATGGTGGGCTCACTCGGTACGGAGCAGGTATCGGGAGTAGCGATTGTAAATCAGATTGTATTTATTTTTAATCTGGCGATATTCGGTGCCATAAGCGGTGCCGGCATATTTACTTCGCAGTTTTTCGGAAAGGGTGATGATGATGGCATACGCTACACCTTTCGTTTTAAAACTATAGTGTGCCTGGTTATAGGTGTGGCGGCGGTAGCTGTTTTCCTGGGGCTTGGTGGAAATGTAATAAAGCTGTTTCTGCACGAGGGTAGTAAGGACTGTGACATTGAGCTGGCGTATAAATATGCGGTTGGTTATATGCGTATATGTACCATAGGCTTGATTCCGTATGCCGTCACTCAGATGTACTCAAGTACAATGCGCGAAACAGGTGAAACCTTCGTTCCCATGCTCATTGGCTTTTCTGCGGTAATAATAAATACCGTGTTTAATTTATTGCTTATATTCGGTCTTTGCGGTATGCCGAAAATTGGTGTAAACGGTGCCGCAGCGGCTACGGTTTTAGCAAGAATATGTGAGTGCCTGCTCACAGTTTGGTATGCGGTAAGGCATACTGATAGGCATAAGTATTTTAAGGGCGCATTTTCAAGCCTGTATATACCGGGAGAGCTTTTTAAAAGCATATTCGTAAAAGGTGTGCCGCTTTTGATAAATGAAACGCTGTGGTCGGTGGGAATGTCCCTTATAAGCATGAGCTACAGCTTTCATGGATTGGCAGTCGTAGCCGGTTACAGTATATCGTCTACGGTAATAAATCTTTTTAATATTGTATTTATGGCATTCGGTACGAGTATCGGTATTATCGTGGGCAGATACCTCGGAGCAAATGATTTTGAAAGGGCAGTGGATTATAACAGAAAGCTGATGGCATTTTCAGTTTTAATCAGTGCCGTGATAGGTGCAGTGGTGTTTACGGTGGGTAGGTACATACCCGGGATTTATAACACCTCTCCGGAATCAAAGGAATATGCGGCGTATTTCATAAAGACAACGGCATTGTTTATGCCGGTCAGCTGCTTTGCTCATTCGGCGTATTTCGCATTGCGCAGCGGCGGAAAAACTCTGATAACCTTTCTGGTGGACAGTATGTTTATATGTGTTATAACCGTTCCGGTGTCATTTGTGCTTTATTTTGCCTTTGGATTGCCGATAAAACTGATATTTCCGATTGTGCAGTCCATGGATATTATCAAATGTATAATTGGATATATCCTTATTAAAAAACGTGTGTGGGTGCAGAATATTGTAGAGTAAAATAACAAATTTTATCATTTTGGCATATCTTGGATTGTAAGCCGTTTATAATTTAAATTTTTCGGGAGGCGAACTTGTATGATCGATTCTGTATTTACCGGTGCAGGGGTTGCGCTGGTTACTCCGCTAAAGGACAATGGTGTTGATTTTGATGCGCTGGGAAAGCTGATTGATTTTCAAATCGAAAACGGTACTCGCGCACTGCTCATATGCGGCACTACAGGTGAAGCACCCACCCTTAGTGACGATGAGCATCTGGATGTTGTAGCCTATGCGGTGGAACGTGTCAAAAAGCGTGTTCCGGTAATTGCCGGGACAGGAAGCAATAATACCGAGCATGCCGTTATGATGAACAGAGAAGCACGAAAACGCGGTGCCGATGCACTGCTGTGGGTATCGCCGTATTATAACAAGACCACTCAGCGTGGGTTGATAAAACATTATCAGACCCTGGCTGCATCAACCGATTTACCGGCAATAATATATAACGTGCCTTCGCGTACCGGCGTGGATATTCAAGCAAAAACCGTATGCGAGCTTTCAAAAATCGAAAATATAGTCGGCATAAAGGAAGCGAGCGGCAATGTGGCAAGGGCAGCGGAAATAATTTCAGAGTGTGGCGACAGGATAGATGTGTATTCGGGAAACGATGATATCACAGTGCCGCTTATGAGCATAGGCGCAAAGGGTGTTTTGTCGGTACTGTCAAACATTATGCCGGCACAAACGCAAAAAATGTGCAGTCTGTGCCTTGAAGGTGATTTCGTGTCGGCCGGAAAAATGCAGATTAAGCTTGACAGACTTATACGTGCGCTTTTTAGTGAGGTTAATCCCATACCTGTTAAAACAGCTCTTAATCTTATGGGATTTCGGGCAGGGATACTTCGGTTGCCTCTTTGCGAAATGGCTGAAGAAAACCTTGAATTTTTAAAATCCGCAATGCGTGAAAACACATTGATAGATTAATAGAAACCGCAGACAAATCGCTGTCTGCGGTTTTTGTCACACCGATGTGCGTGAATGGGTGTCTTTAACTTCGTTTATCAGCTTGTCACCGTCAAAAAACATCTTTATGTTTTCAAGGGTGACGGTTGCTATTGCCTTTAGTGCTTCGTCTGTCAAAAATGCCTGGTGTGAGGTGATTAGAACATTCGGCATTGCCAGCAAAATTGTCAAAAGGTCATCTAAAATTATCTTATCAGAATAATCTTCAAAGAAAATATCCGCCTCCTCCTCGTATACATCGAGGGCGGCTCCGCCTATTTTTTTGCTTTTGAGTCCATCTACCAGAGCTTCACTGTCTATAAGTGCTCCGCGTGAGGTATTTAAGATGTATACGCCGTCCTTCATTTTTGATATGGTATCGGCGTTTATTATGTGATGTGTGTCACGCGTGAGAGGACAGTGTAGGGATATTATGTCAGCCTCGCGGCATATGGTGTCTGTGTCGGTGTATAATACGTCTTCAACGTTGGGATATAGGTCGTGCGCCAGTATCTTCATACCGAAGCCTTTGCATATATTGATAAATGCTTCACCTATTTTTCCTGTACCGATTACGCCCACTGTTTTCCCATGAAGGTCAAAGCCGGTAAGTCCGTTTAAGCTGAAATTAAAATCCTTGGTTCGTATATATGCGCGGTGAAGCTTTCTGTTAAGGCATAGTATCATCCCGACAGCATGCTCTGCTATGGCGTAGGGCGAATAGTGCGGGACACGAAGTATGGTTATTTTGTCGGCTGCGGCGCGTAAATCGATGTTGTTATAGCCGGCACAGCGCATGGCTATGAGCTTTATGCCCGATTCATAGACTATATTTATCGTTTCAGAATCTATAATGTCGCTTACAAATGCCACTATTCCGTCGCAGCCTCTTGCCATGACGGCAGTGTCCGAATTCAGCTTATTTTCAAAATATTTAAATTCTATGTCATATCCGCCCTTTAATCTGTCAAACCATAATCTGTCATAGGACTTTGTATCAAAAAAAGCTAAAGTGTGCAATTACATCAACCTTCCTGTAGTGAATTAATTTAATATTATTGTTTCCCAAATTTTTAAAAAATTTATTGTATTTTAAGGTAAAAAACAATGCTTGTGTATTTTCGTCGCTATAAAGTTTCAAACACTAAATTTATTGACAAAAAAAACATACGATGTTAAAATTTATGTATATCAAATATAAGTTAGGAGATATAATATGAGTTTAAATGATATACCTATATCGGAGCGCATTCGTATAGGCTTTTTCGGAAAACGCAATTCCGGTAAATCAAGCCTTGTAAATGCAGTCACAAATCAGGAATTGTCAGTAGTGTCGGACGTAAAGGGCACCACGACCGACCCGGTGAGCAAATCAATGGAAATTCTTCCTTTGGGTGCGGTTGTCATTACCGATACAGCGGGATATGACGATGAGGGTACTCTCGGCAGACAGCGTGTAAAGAAAACCATGGAGATTTTAAACAAAACCGATATTGCCGTTTTGACGATTGAGGCATCTGTGGGTATTACACCGTCCGACCGTGAATTGATAGATGCTTTTATCAAAAAGGGTATTAATTACATTGTGGCATATACCAAATGCGATTTAATGTATCCCGACAAAAAGCTGAATGACAACGAGATAATTTTAAGCTCAAAAACAAAGAAGGGTATAAACGAGCTGCGCATACTTTTGGGAAAGCTTGCACCAAAGAATAAAAGTGAGCTTAAATTGATAGGAGATTTTATTAAAAAAGACGATGTAGTGGTATTTGTAACACCTATTGACGAATCTGCACCAAAGGGAAGGCTCATACTTCCTCAACAGCAGGCAATACGTGATGCACTTGATACAGGCGCGGTATCGCTTGTGGTTCAGGATACTCAGCTCGAAAATGTTTTTAAGCTTTTGGATAAAAAGCCTCGGGTAGTCGTGACGGACAGCCAGGCGTTTGAAAAGGTCAGTGAGCTTACTCCGGATGATGTTCCGCTTACTTCGTTTTCCATACTTATGGCACGCTGCAAGGGGCTTTTAAAAAGTGCGGTATACGGAGCGGCGTATATCGATAAGCTTAATGATGGTGACACAGTTCTCATATCGGAAGGCTGCACTCATCATAGGCAGTGCAAGGATATAGGTACCGTTAAGCTTCCTGAATGGCTTGAAAAATATACAAAAAAGAATTTGGAATTTAAGTTTACCTCGGGCGGAGAATTTCCACAGGATTTGAGTGGATATGCTCTTGTTATCCACTGCGGGGGCTGTATGCTCAGTGAACGCGAGATGCTGCACCGTGTGAGCTGCGCCGAAGAGTGCGGAACACCGATAACGAACTACGGCATCGCAATCGCACATATTAACGGTATTCTTAAAAGAAGTCTTGAAATTATGCCGGAGTATTCAAGCGTATTTGAATGATTATGAAAATTTAATAAACACAGCCGCATGTTTTTTATATTCTCCGCTATGAATTAAATGATTTTTAACGGAAATACTAAGGGCATGATATTGTGAAGGAAGTTGATTATAATTTCTAAAATAGTTATAGGCTGTTCACCGCCGCTGTGCGGAAGTGTGAAAATCAGTGGTTCAAAAAACAGCGCACTTCCGATTATGGCGGCGTGTATTTTGTCAAATTCTCCGGTATGTCTGGAAAATGTACCGAACATTTCGGATGTACACAACATGATAAATATTTTGAGTGAATTGGGATGTAAATGTGAGTATGACGGCTCAGTGCTTAAAATTGACAGCACTCATATTAATTGTACGGACACAAACTATGATATGAGCGGCAGATTACGGGCATCGTTTTTGGTTGCAGGTCCGCTTTTGGCTATGTACAAGCGTGCACGGATATCACTGCCCGGCGGCTGTAGTATAGGCTTGCGTCCCGTCGACTTGCACCTGAGGGGCTTTGAAATGCTGGGAGCGAAGGTGATAAGCGGGGCAGGTGTCGTGGAGCTTAGAGCGGATAAACTTGTCGGAAATGAAATTTACCTGGATTTTCCGTCGGTCGGAGCCACTCAGAATATAATGATGGCGGCATGTCTGGCAGAGGGCATCACGATTATAGAGAACGCTGCGGCGGAGCCGGAGATTGCCGATTTAGGAGATTTTTTGAATAAATGCGGTGCCAGAATCAGCGGTGCGGGAACAGATACCCTGAAAATTGAAGGTACAGCCGCGCTTAAAGGCACATCACACCGTATAATTCCCGATAGAATAGAAGCGGGCACTTTTATGACTGCAGCGGCGGCAACTCACGGCCGGATAACTCTTTGCGGCGTTAATTGTGGGCATATGAAGGCTGTAATGGCGAAGCTCAGTGAGATGGGAGTGACATTTGAACAGCAGGGCGACTGCCTGACAGTAAATGCAAAAAAAGATTTGACTGCTGTATCTCTCAGAACCATGCCGTTTCCGGGATTTCCGACGGATATGCAGTCACAGTTTGCCGCACTTCTGTGCACAGGAAGCGGTCGTTCAACCGTCACGGAAACTATTTTTGAAAATAGATTTATGTACGTCGGTGAACTGGTACGCATGAATGCCGACATTAAAATCGACGGCAAGGTCGCGGTTATCGACGGTGTAAAACGTCTGGAAGGTACGGTGGTTACTGCGGGTGATTTGCGCGGTGGTGCGGCGTTGATAATAGCCGGTCTTTCTGCTGACGGTATTACCGAAATAGAAAATTCGCAATATATAAACCGAGGTTATGACGGCATTGTAACCAAACTGTCAAGCCTTGGAGCGAATATTCACATCGATTGAGTAATGCATGGTATATTCGATACGTATTACAAAAAATGGCAGAACGAAAATAATTCGTTCTGCCATTAGCTGTATAGTTTTAATTATTTCTGAGGACCTGCGCTTACAAGTGCTTTTCCGGCAGCATTGCCTTCATATTTAGCGAAATTCTTAATGAATCTGTCTGCAAGGTCTTTTGCCTTTTCGTCCCACTCAGCGGCATTTGCATATGTGTCGCGTGGGTCAAGGATGTTTGCATCCACGCCCGGAAGCTCTGTGGGAACTTCAAAGTTAAAGTAAGGTATTTTCTTTGTAGGTGCTTTCAAAATGTCACCGTCAAGGATAGCGTCGATTATACCGCGTGTGTCACGGATGGATATACGCTTACCTGTTCCGTTCCATCCTGTATTTACGAGGTATGCCTTAGCGCCGCTCTGCTGCATTTTCTTAACCAGTTCTTCAGCATATTTTGTAGGATGCAATTCCAAAAATGCCTGACCGAAGCATGCTGAGAAGGTAGGTGTCGGCTCTGTGATTCCACGTTCTGTACCTGCGAGCTTAGCAGTAAATCCGGAAAGGAAGTAGTACTGTGTCTGCTCCGGTGTAAGGATAGATACCGGCGGAAGTACGCCGAATGCATCTGCCGAAAGGAAGATTACATTTTTAGCGGCAGGTGCTGCGGATACCGGACGAACTATGTTATCGATGTGGTCGATAGGATATGAAACTCTTGTATTTTCTGTAACGCTCTTGTCGTCAAAGTCAATCTTGCCGTCTTTATCGAGTGTTACGTTTTCCAAAAGTGCATTGCGCTTAATTGCATTGTATATGTCGGGCTCAGACTCTTTATCTAAGTTTATAACCTTTGCATAGCAGCCGCCTTCAAAGTTAAATACACCGTTATCATCCCAGCCGTGCTCATCGTCACCGATTAAAAGACGCTTGGGGTCTGTGGAAAGTGTAGTTTTTCCTGTTCCGGAAAGACCGAAGAAGATAGCTGTATTTTCACCGTTCATATCGGTGTTTGCTGAGCAGTGCATGGA
>CAYRGA010000022.1:0-21592 GCA_964423705.1 uncultured Oscillospiraceae bacterium | reverse complement strand
TAATATAATTGTGAGTTTAAATCTATATAAAGCCGTCGCAGTATTTTTTATAATACGATTCATTTTCTTAAATTTTGATATAAATATCGGATTTAATTCATGAAAATACAGTAATTTGTCGAGAAGTTTTTAAATTATTTAAATTTTTGCAAATTAAGTGTTGAAATTTTAAAATATATGGTGTATAATATACTGGTCGTACAGCCGGGGCAGTAGCGGCGCCCTGTACTTGCAATCCGCTATAGCAAGGGTTATATCCTTATTGAGGGTTATGATACGCATTGAAGTGTTTGTTAAGTAGTGTTGACGGTCGGGTCTTGCGCAATGGGCGCACGTGAACCTGGTCAGGTGAGGAATCAAGCAGCCATAAGCGTTTGTCGCACATGTGCCGCGAGGCTGCCCGACCTGAGCTAACTGACATATAACCTTTGTGAATCAAATTCGATTTAAGGATGTACGGCTTTTTTTGTAATATTATTTTTACATTGAGAATAAAAATATGCAGATTTATGTAATGTCTGCTTGTGCGGAGGATATTATGGCATATCAAACGTTATACAGAAAGTGGCGTCCCAAGAACTTTGATGATGTTGTGGGACAGCCTCATATAACCGAAACCTTAAAAAATGAAATTAAAACAGGCAGACTTTCACATGCCTATATTTTCACAGGCACACGCGGTACCGGCAAGACCTCTACTGCGAAGATACTAAGCCGCGCGGTCAACTGCCTTAATCCCCAAAACGGAAATCCGTGCAATGAGTGCGACGTGTGCAAGGGTATATTAAATGAAACGATTCTTGATGTGGTTGAAATGGATGCGGCTTCAAACAACGGTGTTGAGAATATACGCGATATAATCGACCAGGTTCGTTATGCTACGGCAAGCAGTAAATATAAGGTATATATAATAGATGAGGTACACATGCTTTCCTCGGGTGCATTTAACGCATTGCTTAAAACACTCGAAGAACCCCCGGAGCATATAATATTTATTTTGGCAACTACCGAGATACACAAGGTTTTGCCTACGATACTTTCAAGGTGTCAGAGATTTGATTTTAAAAATATAACCGTTTCTGATATATCCGGTGCCATAAGCGCCATAATGGAGAAGGAAAGAATAAATATTGATAATGATGCGGTAGAATATATAGCTCAGCTGGGAAACGGTTCAATGCGCGATGCCTTAAGTATTTTGGAACAGTGCCTGGCATATAAAAACGATAATCTCACTTATGAGGATGTGACTGCCATATTGGGTACGCTGGATGACAATTTTTTGTATGATATGGCAGAATACATTGCACTGTCGGATGTAAAAAACGCATTGATTCTTTTTAACGGATGTATGAATGAAGGCAAAAGCCCTGACAGCTTTGCGGAAGGTCTGCTTAAGGTTATGCGTGAAATAATGATATATACCTGCGCTCCCGAAGCAGAGGAATTTACCGCTATGAAAAAAGCTTTGCTTGAAAAAACTTCATCGCTTTTTACAGCCGAAAAGCTGGTGAGATGTATTGATATTCTCAGTGAACTTTTGAGGGATATAAAATTTGTGGCATCTGCACGGATTTTGGTAGAGTGCACACTGGTCAGAATTGCTTATTCAAGGCTCAGTGATGATACGGATGCAATCCTGGACAGGCTCAGCGGTGTCGAAAAACTCATATCGGACGGGGATTTTGCCTTGACAGTTAACAAAAGCGGTATAAACAAAGCGGCGAACGAGCATATTAAGGTTATTCCAAGCGTTGATAATGTACAGACAGATACGGAAATTCCAAAAAAAGATGTATCGCCATCGAAAAAAACAGAATCTGCCTTGAACGGAGAACTCAGTTCTGTAATTTTCGGCTGGGAGGAAATAAAAAAGCAGCTTCAGGATAACGGTAAATTAATACTTTTCGTCAATTTGTTCGGCGTTAATCCAAAGGAAGCCGACGGTGCTCTGCTTTTGGAATTTACTGATAACAATGCTTTGAAAATGGTAAATACATCGGAAAATTTGACTGAATTATCAAATGTTGCGGGTAAGCTTTTCGGAATCACCCCTAAAATTAAATGTGTCCTCAAATCGCATGATGATAATGATAATTTTGAACAAAATAACGATATTTTTGAAAATATTGCTAAATTAAGCAATTCTTATCCGGAAAATTTTAAAATTGATTGATACAAAAATTGACAAATTATAATAGCAGTGATATAATAAGTTTTGATTTGGTTTTATTTCAGGAATGGCTTGGAGGAAAATACATGGCGAAAATTTGTATAATAGGCTTTGGCTGTGTTGGCTCGGGAACTTATGAGATTATAAAAAAGAATGCCGAAAGCATCGCACGCAGAGCCGGAGAAAAGATTGAAGTAAAATATATAGTTGATATAAGGGACTTTTCATCTCACGAGGACAGCAGACTGTTTACGGATGATTTTAATAAGGTTCTGGCTGACGACGAGGTTAGCATAGTGGTTGAAACAATGGGTGGAATCGGAGCGGCGTATAATTATACCAAGCTGGCATTGGAACACAAAAAGAATGTCGTTACATCCAATAAAGAGCTTGTAGCCATTAAGGGTGATGAACTGTTTGCCATCGCCAAAGAAAATGGTGTCAAGTATTTTTATGAAGCCAGTGTCGGAGGCGGAATACCGATAATACGTCCTATGGTTACGAGTCTTTCACCGAATGAAATAAATGAAATAACCGGTATATTGAATGGTACCACAAACTTTATTTTGACGCAAATGTTTAAGGAGGGTACTTCGTTTGAGGCGGCACTTAAGACCGCTCAGGAGTATGGATATGCCGAGCAGAATCCGGCAGCGGACGTCGAAGGACACGACACCTGTAAAAAGATATCGATTCTGTCGTCAATGGTTATCGGAAAAAAAGTTAATTACGAGGATGTTCATACAGAGGGTATAACCAAAATAACATATGAAGATACAAAATATGCAGCTGAGTTTGACTGCGCTATCAAGCTTATAGGCCGTTTCAGACAGATTGACGGCAAGTATGAGGTGCTTGTCGCCCCAATGCTGGTGAATAATTCGCACACGCTTGCAGGCGTAGAGGATGTTTTTAACGGTATATTCGTAAAGGGCGACATGCTCGGCGATGCGATGTTTTACGGCAGAGGAGCAGGAAAGCTCCCGACTGCAAGCGCTGTAGTCGCTGATGTTATTGAAACCGTAAAGACCTCGGAAATGCCGTTTGATGTTCCGTGGAAGCCGTGTGATGATAATATAATAATGGATTATGACGATGTCGAATCCGCGTTTATGATTCGTGTGAAATTCGACGATAAAAACAAGACATTGTCAGATATAAAAGAAACGTTTGAAGGAGCGGAGCCATTTACTCTGTACGAAGGCGAAGCGGCTTTTGTCACCGAAGTGATTTCGGTAAAGGAGCTTAAACATAAGCTTGATAAATTTGATGTTTTAAATACATTTATGGTTTTATAGTTTTTGAAATTAATTTTGCAAAGGAGGCGATGAAATGGTTACGGTCAGAGTGCCTGCATCAACAGCGAATATGGGGCCCGGATTTGATTGCTTGGGAACAGCGCTTAACATGTATAATACCGCTGAATTTGAGCTCACAGAGGGCGGCCTTAATATTGAGGTCACAGACGGAAATGATTTTATCCCTCTCGGTGAAAATAATTATGTATACATCGGCTTTAAGATGGTTTTTGATGAAGCCGGCGAGAGCTTCAACGGTGTACATATAAAGCTTAAAAGCGATATCCCCGTTACAAGGGGACTTGGGAGCAGCTCATCGAGTATAGTTCTCGGACTTATGGGAGCAAATCGCCTTTTGAATGACAGGTTTACTCGTGAGGAGCTTTTGCATATGGCATATAAAATCGAGGGACACCCCGATAATGTAGCTCCGGCACTTATGGGCGGCTTTACTGTGGCTGTTCCGGATGGCAATAGGGTTATTTATACAAAAACCGATGTGCCGCAGAATATAACATTCGCCGCTATGATTCCCGATTTCTACTTTGCGACCAGAAAATCACGCGGAATATTGCCGAAGTTTATAAGCTTTCGCAATGCAGCATACAATGTCGCACATGCGGCACTGGTGTCGTCTGCCGTTGCAAAGGGTGATTTTTCTTTGCTTTCGGCGGGAGTTAAGGATAGAATGCATCAGAGATACCGTTTCCCCAAAATACGGAGCGGTGAATATATTATAAGGTCTGCAAAACGTTTCGGTGCGATTTGCGGATATTTAAGCGGCGCCGGACCGACTGTCATTGCAATTGTGGATAAAGATGCGGCTTCTTTTGAAGAACGTATGAACAGCCTCATAAAAACAAATCTTTCGGGCTGGAGTCTTAAAATGCTGACAGCAGATAATGAAGGTGCAAAATATTTGTAAATAATGTTCTATAGGGAGGTAGAATTTTTTGAGTTTAATAGTACAGAAATTCGGCGGAAGCTCTGTTGCGGATGCCGAAAGAGTAATGAATGTGGCAAGAAGGGTTGTAGATACCTATAAAGCCGGAAATTCAGTGGTTGTTGTCGTTTCGGCACAAGGTGATACGACCGATGACCTTATAGCTAAGGCTGCGGAAATAAATCCGAAGGCTTCAAAGCGTGAAATGGATATGCTGCTTTCCACCGGTGAGCAGATATCGATATCAATTCTTGCGATGGCTATTCAAAAGCTGGGTGTCGGTGCGGTTTCACTCACGGGCTGGCAGATAGGAATGGCGACCGATGCGAATTACGGTTCAGCCAGAATTGCGACGGTTGACGGCGAGCGCATCAGAAAAGAACTTGACAGTAACAATATCGTTATTGTGGCAGGCTTTCAGGGAATCAATAAATATGATGATATAACCACATTGGGCAGAGGCGGCTCGGATACTACGGCAGTCGCTGTAGCAGCGGCACTTCATGCGGATTTGTGCGAGATATACACCGATGTTGACGGTGTTTTCACTACCGACCCGAGAATTGTGCCGAATGCTAAAAAGCTCGATACGGTTTCTTTCGATGAAATGCTTGAGCTTGCAAGTCTGGGAGCAAATGTGCTTCATAACCGCTCGGTTGAAATGGCAAAAAAATACAATGTTAATATGTGTGTACGTTCCAGCTTAAATAATAATCCGGGAACGTTTGTTAAGGAGGAAAGTAAAGTGGAAAAGATGCTCGTGAGAGGTGTGGCAAGAGATAATGATGTAGCGCGTATAGCTCTTTGTAATTTGAGAGATGAGCCGGGTATGGCATTTAAGATATTCTCGTTGCTTGCCAAAAATCAAATCAATGTTGATATTATTCTTCAGTCTATAGGCAGAGAAAATCATAAGGATATAAGCTTCACCGTTACAGAATCAAATCTTGATAGGGCAGTAGAGCTTCTCAACGCCGAAAAGGATTATATCGGCTTTGAAGAAATGAAAACCACCTCGGACGTTTCCAAGGTTTCCATCGTAGGCTGCGGCATGGTGAATAATCCGGGTGTTGCAAGCAAGATGTTTGAAGCACTTTACGATGCAAATATAAACATAAATATGATATCGACATCCGAGATTAAGGTGTCTGTTCTCGTAGACAGCAAGAATGCTGATGCGGCTGTAAGAGCAATTCACGATAAATTTAATCTTGCATAAATAGCATTTGCTTTAATAAATACTATATTTAGGGGGCACTCGTACAGCTTATTTGCGTTTTAAGGCGTGAATAATCACTGTGTATGAATGTTCCCTAAATTACTATGTCAGAGAGGTAAGTATATGAATATGGAAAATGCCGATAATAGAATTGAGGGACGCAATCCTGTAATGGAGGCACTCAAAGCGGGCAGAACAATAGATAAGCTTTTGGTTCAAAACGGCGAAAAGCAAGGCTCCCTGCGCAAAATAATCTCTATCGCGCGCGATATGAAAATCGTTGTTGTCGAAACGGACAGACACCAGTTGGACAAGCTCAGTGTCACAGGCTCACATCAGGGCGTGATAGCATTTGCGGCTGCAAAGGAATATGTTGATATAGATGATATTATTAAAAGTGCTGAAACGAAGGGCGAACAGCCGTTTATTATTTTGGCGGACGGTCTTACCGACCCGCATAATTTGGGTTCGCTTATAAGAACAGCCAATGCCGCCGGTGCTCATGGGGTTATCATACCAAAGCGCAATTCCGTCGGACTCAGTCCTATAGTCGAAAAATCCAGTGCCGGTGCCTTGGAGTTTACAAACGTGGCGCGTGTAAGCAACCTGCCATCTGCAATAGACAAATTAAAAAAGAAAAACATTTGGGTTGTCGGCGCGGATATGGATGGTGATAACACAATATACACTCACGATTTTTCCGGTGCGGTTGCGATTGTAGTTGGCTCGGAGGGTAATGGTATTTCCAGACTTGTAAAGGAGAAATGTGATTTTATCGTAAATATACCTATGTATGGTCAAATCAATTCATTAAATGCATCCGTAGCGGCGGCTTTAATGATTTATGAGGTCGTAAGAACAAGAAACGCTGATTAAACAGGTTGTATACAGTATAGTTTTTTGAAAGGAAATATATATGAGAAAAGCCAATTTTACGGTTACGGGCATGTCGTGTGCGGCTTGCTCGGCGAGTGTTGAAAAATCGGTAGCTTCACTTAACGGTGTAAAGAGTGCGGCTGTAAATCTTACCTCCGGTAAATTAAGTGTGGAATATGATGATTCAGTTTTATGTGAAAAGGATATCGAAATTGCGGTCACGAAAATCGGCTTCGGTGTTAATCATGACAGCTTTGAGAAAACATTAAAAAACAAAACCGTCGATGTACGAAGAATGTTGATAAGGTTGATGGTTTCGGCAGTTTTTGCAGTCCCTCTGTTTTATATATCCATGGGACATATGGTCGGTCTTCCGGTCTTTAAATTTATAGAGCCGTCCATTCATCCCAAGACCTATGCACTTATTCAACTTATTCTTGCTGTCGGTTGTATGTGCGCCGGACATAAGTTTTATACTAACGGCTACAAAAATTTGTTTGGGCTCAGACCCAATATGGATACTCTTGTAGCAGTGGGTACTACCTCCGCCTTTGTTTACGGAGCGGTTTTGATAGCTGACATGTTCATAAACGGTGCAAATCATACGCATAATCTCTATTTTGAATCGGTCGGAGTGATAATTACCTTGATTTTGTTGGGAAGATACTTGGAAAATCGCTCCAAGCTAAGGACAAACGATGCTATAAAGAAACTCATGGAGCTTACGCCCAAAAAAGCAACGGTGATAAGAAACAGCGAAAAAACTGTTGTAGATATAAAGGATATAAAAAAAGGCGATATCGTGTTTATCCTTCCCGGTGAGAAAATACCGGTTGACGGATGTGTCGTTGAGGGCAGTACCACTGTGGATGAATCGATGCTCACGGGTGAAAGCATACCTGTAGAGAAGGCTGTTGGTGATAAGGTATTTGCCGGTTGTATAAACAAATACGGTCATATTAAGGCAGAAAGCCTTGTTACCAGTGAAGAAACTGTAATATCGCAAATCATTTCTATGGTTGAGGAGGCATCCGGCTCAAAACCGGAGATAGCGCGGCTTGCCGATAAAATCTGCGGTGTATTTGTGCCTTCGGTCATAGCTGCGGCTTTGATAACAGCGGTCATTTGGCTGTTAATCGGCGCGCCTGTTGCTACCGTGATAAACAGATTTGTTTCGGTTTTGGTAATTGCCTGCCCGTGTGCGCTCGGATTAGCTACGCCGACTGCGGTTATAGTGTCGGTCGGAAGAGCGGCGAGCGAGGGCATACTGGTAAAAGATGCCAATGCTATGGAAAAGCTCAATATGGTAGATACATTTGTTTTTGATAAAACCGGCACACTTACCAAGGGTGAACCGAAGATTACGGATGTATGCCTTTGCGGCACCATTGATGAAAAAAGTGCCATTGAGTATGCTGTAAGTGTAGAGGCGGTTTCGGAGCATCCTTTGAGCGATGCGGTATATGAGTACGCATTGAAGAAGGGAATACGAGAAAAGGCTGTTACCGATTTTGAAGCTGTGAGCGGCAAAGGAATAAAAGCGTGCGTGGACGGCGATACGGTTGTGTTCGGAAATAAGCTCCTTATGGAGGAAAATAACATTTTGGATGAATATAACGCAGCCTCGGATAAGCTTGTGTCGGAGGGCAAAACACTCATGCTGCTTGCGGTAAACGGCAGGCTTGAAGCAGTGATTGCCGCAAAGGATGTAATGAAAGATGATGCTGCGGATATGATTTCCAAATTAAAAAAGGCAAACAAAAAAACTGTTTTGCTCACAGGCGACAATAAAACCGTTGCAGCTGCGATGGCGAAGGATTTGGGAATAGAATCGATATTTGCCGAGGTTTTGCCGGATGGCAAATCGGAAAAGGTATCGGCACTTCAAAATAAAGGCCATATAGTGGCAATGATCGGTGATGGCATAAACGATAGTGTGGCACTTACAAAGGCTGATGTGGGCATATCCGTAGGTTCAGGCACGCAGGTTGCGCTGGAGGCGGCGGATATCGTTATAATGAAGGACAACTTGACAGATATTGTTTCGGCACTTAACATAAGCTGTGCAACGATTAGGAATATAAAGCAGAATTTCTTTTTTGCTTTTGTATATAATACAGTTTTGATTCCGGTAGCTGCGGGAGCCCTAAACTTTGCCGGCATAACGCTTGATCCGATGATTGCCGCCATGGCGATGGCTTTGAGCTCTGTGTCGGTTGTGTTGAATGCCCTGCGTCTTAAGAAAATCAAAATACAGGAGGATTAAAATTATGAAAAAGGCAGTTATAACCGTTATAGGTAAGGATAGGGTGGGCATAATCAGTGGTGTCAGCGCTGTTCTAAGTAAGAGTAACGTAAATATCCTTGATATCACTCAAACAATTTTGGGTGATATGTTTACCATGATGATGATTGTGGATATCGGAAAATCCAAGCTTCGCTTTGATAAGCTCTCCGATGAATTGGCAAGCTTAGGTGAAGAACTCGGAGTTGAAATTCGTATACAGCTTGAGGATATATTTCAAGCAATGCACAGAATATAGGAGTTGAAGCTATGATAAATAAATATGAAGCATATGAAACATTGCACATGATAGAAAACGAAAATCTGGATGTGCGTACTATTACCATGGGAATATCGCTTTTGGACTGCATTGACTCCGATTCCGATATCGCTTGCAGAAAAATTTATGATAAGATAACGAAGCGTGCCGAAAAACTGGTTTCGGTAGGCGAGAGCATCGAAAAGGAATTTGGTATTCCGATAATCAATAAAAGGGTTTCCGTTACACCGATTTCTTTGATTGGCGGTGCGAGCGGCGAAACCGGTTATGTAAAGTACGCCAGAGCTTTGGATATGGCGGGAAAGGCTGTCGGAGTAAACTTTATCGGCGGATATTCAGCATTGGTTCATAAGGGTTTTACGGTCGGGGACAGAGCTCTTATCAATTCCATACCCGAGGCACTTTCCGTGACGGATATAGTGTGCTCATCGGTGAACGTGGGCAGTACGAAAGCCGGTATAAATATGGATGCCGTTAAGGTTATGGGAAATGTAATAAAAGAAACGGCAAAGCTTACAGCGGATTCGGACGGTTTCGGCTGTGCGAAGCTGGTGGTTTTCGCAAACGCTGTCGAGGATAATCCTTTTATGGCGGGAGCATTTCACGGTGTCGGAGAAGCCGACTGCGTAATAAATGTCGGTGTCAGCGGACCGGGAGTTGTAAAGCATGCTCTGGAAAAGGCAAAGGATGCGGATTTTAATACTGTATCGGAAATAATAAAGAAAACAGCATTTAAGGTAACTCGTATGGGTCAGCTTGTAGCTCTGGAAGCATCCGAAAGATTGAAGGTTCCCTTCGGGATTGTTGATTTATCGCTTGCACCGACTCCGGCTGTAGGTGACAGTGTAGCGCATATACTGGAGGAAATGGGACTTGAAAAGTGCGGTACACACGGTACTACCGCAGCTCTGGCTCTTCTTAATGATGCTGTTAAAAAGGGCGGTGTGTTTGCTTCGTCATCTGTGGGCGGCTTGAGTGGAGCTTTTATCCCGGTAAGTGAAGATGCGGGTATGATTTCGGCTGTTGAATGCGGTTCACTTAGCATAGATAAGCTTGAAGCTATGACATGCGTATGCTCTGTCGGACTTGATATGATAGTGGTTCCGGGAGATACTCCGTCAACCACGATTGCGGCGATAATTGCCGACGAAGCTGCGATAGGTATGATTAACAATAAAACCACTGCTGTCAGAATAATCCCCGCACCCGGAAAAGAGGTCGGAGAAACTGTGGAATTTGGCGGCCTGCTGGGAACAGGGCCGGTTATGTGTGTGAATGCATACAGCAGTGAAAAATTTATAAACCGCGGAGGCAGAATACCGGCTCCGATACACAGCTTGAGGAATTAAACGTAATTGACAGCATAAGGAGATGTTTAGTAATGACGGATGACGTTGTAAAAAAGATGCTGGAATTGGAAAAGCGTGCCAAGGATATTGTATCAGAGGCAGAAGAAAGAAAAAAGCATATAGATGATGAAGTTGAGAATGAAATAGTAGCTATGCGCGAATCGTATGCAGTGAGAGCGGATAGTCGTGTTGAAAAGGTAATGCAATTTGAAGAAACTGCTGCAGAGGAGAAACTTGCCGCACTTCGTCAGGCGACCGATGCCACGATGGCAAAAATTAAAAAAACATACGATGCCAACAAGGAAAAATGGATTTGTGAATTGTATAAAAAAGTTATAGGTTAGGTGATGCATATGAGTGGTGTAATGACTAACTCTGCCATTTCCGCAAAGTTGAAGAGTATGCGCTCCAATCTGCTTACATATGATGATTACATGCAGATGGCGGCATTGGAAAGCGTAGCACAGGTAGCTGCATATTTAAAAAGCAACACAATGTATTCTTCATACCTTTCCAACGAAGATGCAGAAAATATTCACAGGGAAAGCTTGGAAATTCATTTAAAAACGGCATTAAATGATGACTTTGAAAAGCTGTATTGCTTTGCCGACATGCATTTAAAGGAATTTTTAAGCAAAATTTTAATGTTTCATGAGGCGGCAGCTATAAACAAGGTAGCCAGAAATATATATATGAACAACCATACTGCCGAGGAATTGAGCGAATTTTTAAAAAGGCATATTGATGTTGATATGGAGCTTTTGACAAAAGCGGAGGATTTAAACGGCTTTGTGCACTCGCTGAGCAATACGCAGTATTATAAATCACTTGTTTTTGCGGAGAAAAGTCGTAAAAATTTAACAGTATTTGATATTGAGTCAATACTTAATATTTACTGCTATGCGTCAATGTTTAAGTATATTTCAAAATCAATTGCAAAATGTGAAAAAGATACCGTGGAAATGTTTTACGGTGAGCTTGCAGATATAAATAATATAAGAACCATATACAGATGCAAGAATAATTTTGAATTGGAAAGTGAATATATTTACAGCTATATCATCCCGAATAATTACAGAATTAAAAAGGATGATATCGTGAAAATGGCTAATTCAAAGACCAAGGAAGAATTAAAAAGCTATATAGCCGAAACACCGTATTCAAAAATTTTCGCACATGAATTTTTTGAAAAAAAAGCATCGCGGTATATGTACAATTTATCGCAGCGTTTATTAAAGCTTTATCCGTACAATTATGTCAGTCTGAGCGGATATTTCAGACTTAAGGAAACGGAAATCGATAATATATTTTCAGTAATAGAAGGCATAAGATATTCTTTGCCTCAGGACAAAATCATGTCATATCTTGTTATTTAGGCAGGGGGAATTAATATGGCAATTAAAAAAATGAATTTAGTAAGTATTGTCGGTCCTGTTGAGGAATTTGACAGTATAATTCAGAATCATTTGGTTGACAAAAAAATATTTTTGGAAAATGCATTGAATGTGCTTGACAATGCACGTGAATTGCGTCCGTATGATTCTGTCAATCCGTATTCTGAGAAATACAAGCGATTATTATCACTTGCGGAGGATTTTAAGCTTTCGGAAACAGAGTGTGGCTCTTACGGCAGTGACGAAGCACTGAACTTTTTGGAGAAGCTTGAAGAAAAACGCATGTCTCTTGATACCGAAACGGAGAAATTAAAAAAATCCGTGGAATCCAACCGTGATATTATAAATCAGCTGTCGCCGATTATATCGCTTGACATGGATTTAAACACCATATGTAGCTTCGAGTTTATAAAGGTGCGCTTCGGAAGAATGCCGAAGGACAACTATAAAAAGCTTAATACGTATCTTAATGAGCTTGAAACGGTGTTTGTTTACGGTCAAGAGGACCGTGATTATGTATGGGGCATGTACTTTGTGCTTGAATCCAACAGCGAAAAAATAGACAGAGTTTTTTCTTCACTGTATTTTGAACAGGTAGATATAGGCGGAGAGTGGAGCGGTACACCTCATCAGGTTAAAAAGCAGCTTGATGAGCAGATAAGGGAGTATGAAGGCAGAATATCGGCTTTATCCACTGAATACAATGAATTTTTGAAGCAAGCTGCCGATGAACTAAATGCATGCTATACGTTTTTTAAGAAAAATAACGATTCATACAGCTTTAAGCATTACGGAGCACACACGGATTCATCGTTTTATGTCGCCGGCTGGGCAGACAATAAAACCGTGAAAAAGCTTGAAATGGAATTTGCGGATATGCCTCAGATAGTTGTTGTATCCGAGGAGGCAAAGGATGCTCCGGCGCACATTACTCCGCCGACCTTGCTGGTGAATAATCCGATTTTCAGACCATTTGAGATGTTTGTTAAAATGTACGGTTTGCCGTCTTATAACGAAATCGACCCGACACCTATAGTCGCACTTACGTATATTTTGATGTTCGGAATAATGTTCGGCGATGCTGGACAGGGATTGGTGCTTGCTATAGCAGGATTTATACTTTACAGAATAAAGAAAATGGATTTGGCGGCAATTATAGGAATGGTCGGAGTAAGTTCGACGGTATTCGGCTTGTTTTACGGCTCGGTGTTCGGATTTGAGGATGTAATTCATAAGACAGTTATAATACGTCCGATGGAAAACATTATGACCATGCTTATAAGCTCGGTCGTGTTCGGTGTAATAATAATATTTATGGCAATGCTGATAAATATTTTGAATGCGATTAAGCAAAAGGATATCGGAAAGCTGGTATTCTGTCAAAACGGTTTGGCAGGCTTAGTATTTTACTTTGCGGTTATATTCGGCGTTGTGATGATGCTGTTAAAGAGAAATGTATTTTCCGTTGTATACAATATAATCTTTATAGTACTGCCGCTTATTATGATTATGTTCCAGCAGCCGCTTTCAAGGTTTATTGCAAAAAAGAAGGAGCTTTTTGACGGAAGTAAGGGCGAGTTCATACTTGAAAATCTTTTTGAATTGTTTGACATTGTACTGTGCTTTATCACAAATACAATATCATTCGTCAGAGTAGGAGCTTTTTCGTTAATTCATGTCGGCATGATGAGCGTGGTATTCATATTTGCAAATATGACATCGGGTTTTTCAAGTGCAGTGGTAGTTGTATTGGGCAATCTGCTTGTAATGGGACTTGAGGGACTTATAGTCGGTATTCAAGTACTCAGACTTGAATTTTATGAGATTTTCTCACGTTTCTACAGCGGAGAAGGAAGAGCTTTTAAAGCATCTTCTGAAATAAACGATTAATTTTAATATTTACATTATTGGAGGTAATGAAAATGACAATGGTAATTAGTATTTTGTTGGTATTAAGTATTGCGGTTCCTTTCGGACTTTATTTTGTGTCCTCTGAAAAGACTGCAAAAAGAACAAAGAGAGTTTTAACGGTAAACATTTCTTCGTTTTTCGGTGTTTTGCTCGTTTCCACAATATGCATGTTTACGACGGCGTTTGCCGATACAACCGGAGCCGGTACCATTTCTGTAGGCAGCGGCTTGGCATATCTTGCGGCAGCGTTGGTAACAGGTCTTTCGACAGTCGGAGCCGGTATAGCCGTTGCATCGGCGGCAAGTGCTGCTATAGGTGCTGTAAGCGAAGACCCCAAATCAATGGGTAAATCTCTTATTTTCGTTGCGCTTGCGGAAGGTATAGCTCTTTATGGTCTGCTTGTATCATTTACAATATTGAATGCACTTTCTTAATGCTGTGATGTTTTGTAAAGGAGTGTCTTGGCATGAAAATGTATCTTATAAGTGATAATGTCGATACACAAATCGGCATGCGGCTTGCAGGCATTGAGGGGTGTGTGGTTCATGAAATGGATGAACTTAAGGCATCTCTGGATTATGTTTTGCAGCATGATGAATATGCCATATTATTGATTACCGAGAAGCTTGCGAAGCAGTTTCCCGAGCTTCTTAAAACCGTGAAATTAACTTATTACAAGCCGCTTATAGTGGAAATACCGGATCGTCACGGTTCAGGCCGTGGCGCCGATTCCATAACGTCATACGTAAGTGATGCTATCGGATTGAAATTGCAGAAGGGGTGAGCATTATGTCAAGTATTGAGGAAAAATATGGGCGTTTTGCGCAGCTGGCATTAAAAGATGCGGCCGCTAAGAGAGATAATCTGTTAAATCAGCTTAATGAATATAAAACGCAGAAATTGAAGGAAGCGGAAAGTGAATGTTTGGAAAATGCATACAAGGTAGTAAGAAGGGGAGTTTCCGCTGCTAAGAAAAATGCTGCGGATATAATTGCCCGCGAGCCTATGAAATATAAGCAGAGCTTGTATGTATACAGAGAAAAGCTTGTTGATGAAGTGTTTGAAGAATTGCTCAAAAGGATTAACGAATTCAAAAAAGCATCCGAGTATGAGGATTTCTTGCTTGAATCTGTCTCGGATACCTTGGCAAATTCCGGAGAAGGTACAAAAACAGTCATTATAGACGTGACTGACAGCAAATTTTCCGATAAAATTGCCAAAAAGTTCACATGCAATGTAATCTGCCGCGAAAACATAGTAGGCGGGTGCATTGTGGAAAATTCCGACACTAAAATTATATGCAATGATTCAATAAATGACAAAATAAAGGAGCTGAGAGGCAGCTTCCTTGAGGACAGCAAGTTCTCAATTTATTAAAAGCAGGTGGTATTATGGCAAAAAAAGGATATATATATGGCATTAACGGACCTGTCATTACCGTAAAGGGTACCGATGAGCTTACCATGATGGAAATGGTAAGAGTCGGAAATGAACAATTGATTGGTGAGGTTATAGGTATCGATGATGATAAAACCATAATTCAGGTTTATGAAGAAACCACATCTTTAAAAATAAATGAAGATGTCATCGGTACTGGTTCGCCAATGAGCGTTACGCTGGGACCCGGAATAATCGGCTCCACCTATGACGGTATACAGCGTCCGCTGGTCGCACTTGAGCGTGCCACAGGTGCATTTATCGGAAGAGGAACAGGCGTAGCTTCGCTTGACACCGATAAAAAATGGGAAGTTAAAATTTCGGCGAAAATCGGTGACAGAGTTTGCGGTCAGGATATTATCGCAAGTGTCACTGAAACAGAGTCGATAGTTCATAAAATTATGATTCCGCCGAATATTTCAGGTGAAATTATAAAGTTGGCAAGTAACGGCGAATATACCGTAAATGATATAATTGCGGTGATAAAAGCCGATAACGGTACAGAGCACAGTATAACAATGAGCCAGAAATGGCCTATAAGAACTCCGAGACCATATAATGAGCGAAAAGCGCCGACGGTTCCGCTTATAACGGGACAACGTGTCATGGATACGCTTTTTCCGCTGGCAAAGGGCGGCACTGCGGCAATACCCGGCGGCTTCGGAACAGGTAAAACAATGAGCCAGCATCAGCTGGCAAAATGGTCTGATGCGGACATAATCGTATATATTGGCTGCGGTGAGCGCGGCAATGAAATGACTCAGGTTTTGGAGGACTTTTCAAAGCTGGTAGACCCCAGAACGGGCAAGTCGCTTATGGACAGAACCGTCCTTATAGCTAATACTTCAAACATGCCGGTTGCGGCACGAGAGGCTTGCATATATACCGGTATTACTCTTGCCGAGTATTACCGTGATATGGGATATCATGTGGCGATAATGGCAGATTCGACTTCAAGATGGGCAGAGGCACTGCGTGAAATCTCCGGTCGTTTGGAGGAAATGCCAGCCGAAGAGGGCTTTCCGGCATATTTGCCGTCCAGGCTTTCATCGTTTTATGAAAGAGCAGGTATGGTTGATAATACAAACGGTACAATGGGTTCTATCACAATTATTGGTGCTGTATCGCCTCAGGGCGGTGATTTTTCCGAACCGGTAACACAGAATACAAAGAGGTTTATACGCTGTTTTTGGGCACTTGACAAAAGTCTGGCATACCAAAGACACTATCCTGCGATTAATTGGCTTAACAGCTATAGCGAATACAGTGAGGATTTAAACAATTGGTATGCGGAGAATATAAGTGAGGATTTCCCGGATGTTAAGGACAGACTTACGGCTCTTTTGGGTGAAGAAAGTTCTCTTATGGAGATAGTTAAGCTCATCGGAGCGGATGTGCTTCCCGACAATCAAAAGCTGGTTTTGGAGATTGCCGCAGTGGTTCGTATGGGATTTTTACAGCAGAATGCTTTTCACAGTGTGGATACGTATGTACCGCTTAACAAGCAGTATGAGATGATGAAAACTATTTTACTGCTTTATGATAAAGGTACACTTTTGGTCAATATAGGCTGTCCGATATCGGAAATTAAGAAAACCGGTATTTTTTCGAAGCTTATAAGTATCAAATATGATGTGGGAAATGATGACCTCAGTGAATTTGATGCGTACAAAAATGAAATAGAGAATATATATGAAGCTCTTTATAAGAGATACAGCGAGTAGACATATTCTCGGAAAGGGGTTATATATGTCAGTAGAATATATGGGGTTCAGTGAAATAAACGGACCGCTTGTTATATTAGACGGTGTTAAGGAATGCAGTTATGAAGAAATTGTGGAAATAACCTTGGACAGCGGTGAAAAACGCATGGGACAGGTTATAAAAATCGAAGGAAACAAAGCCGTAATACAGGTGTTTGAAGGAACGTCAGGCATATCGCTCGTAAACAGCCGTTCAAAGCTCATAGGTGAGCCGCTCAAAATTCCTCTGTCAAAGGAAATTCTCGGACGTGTGTTTAACGGTGTCGGAAAACCTATAGATGGCATGGGTGAGGTTTATCCCGAAAAAAGGGAAAGCATAAACGGAAAGCCCATAAATCCTGTTTCACGCGAGTATCCCAGAAACTTTATCGAAACCGGAATATCGGCTATTGATGGGTTGACGACCTTAATAAGAGGTCAGAAGTTGCCTATTTTCTCCGGAAACGGACTTGCGCATGATAAGCTCGCGGTGCAGATAGCAAAGCAGGCAAAAATTGCCGATGAGGATGGCTCCGAGTTTGCCATTGTGTTCGGTGCGATAGGTGTAAAGCACGATGTTGCCAATTACTTCAAGAGAGCATTTGCCGAAAGCGGTGTTTTGGAGAAGGTCGTAATGTTTTTGAATTTGTCGAATGACCCGGTTATCGAGAGAATCGTCACTCCGCGTGCCGCTTTAACAGCCGCAGAGTATTTGGCTTTTACACATAACATGCACATTTTGGTTATACTTACGGATATTACTTCATATGCCGAAGCGTTGAGAGAGATATCATCATCCAAGGGCGAAATACCGTCGCGAAAGGGATTCCCCGGATATTTGTATTCGGATTTGGCTTCTATGTATGAGAGAGCCGGCATGATACGAGGAATAAACGGCTCTGTAACGCAGATTCCGATTTTGACAATGACAAATGACGATATAACGCATCCTATACCGGACCTTACAGGCTATATTACAGAGGGACAGATTGTGCTTGACCGTTATTTACAGCAGCAAGGTGTGTATCCGCCCATAAGTGTTCTCCCGTCACTTTCGCGTCTTATGAAGGATGGTATAGGTAAGGATTATACACGTGAAGACCATTGGGATGTGGCAAATCAGCTCTTTGCGGCATATGCGAAGGTTCAGGACGTAAAAGCCCTTTCATCGGTAATAGGTGAGGATGAGCTGTCCGATACGGATAAGCTGTATATTAAATTCGGTAAGGAATTTGAAAAGCGATTTATTTCACAGGGTGCAGACGAATCACGAACCATAATACAGACTTTGAATTTGGGATGGGATTTGCTCAGAATACTTCCGCGCAGTGAGCTCGACAGAATCGATACAAAAATGCTGGATAAGTACTATGATGCAGGAGCTGATAAGTAATGGATATTACGGTTTTCCCTACAAAGGGTAATCTCATCAATGCCAAAAATTCGCTTAAATTATCTGAACAGGGATATGACTTACTTGATAAAAAGCGAAATATATTGATAAGAGAGATGATGCTTTTAATCGACCGCGCCAGGGACATTCAGGCAAAAATCAATTCTGCATACACCGATGCGTACAATGCATTGCAAAATGCGAACATTTCCCTGGGAATAACCAGAGTCATGGAAACTGCGGATTGCATAGATATTGATGATTCGCTGGATATCAAGTACAGGTCGGTTATGGGAGTTGAAATTCACGAGGTTAATAACGTTAAATCTGAAAAAAAGGTAATTTATGATTTGATGGAAACCGGTGACCAGCTGGACATCGCATATGTAAAGTTTAATCTTGTAAAGGAATTGACAATAGAATTGGCAGCCGTTGAAAATTCGGTATACAGACTTGCAAATAATATCAAAAAGACGCAAAAACGTGCCAATTCACTGAAAAATATCAATATTCCCAAATATCAGGAAATTGTCGGCAGTATAACCAATTTCCTTGAAGAAAAAGAACGTGAAGAATTTACAAGGATGAAGGTTATTAAGCATCATAGCGATAAATAGTTTTGGGGTGTCAAATGCTTAAAATAAAGGAAATAATTATTGTAGAAGGCATTTATGATAAAATAAAGCTTTCAACGCTTGTGGATGCCACTGTGATTGCAACGGATGGATTTATGATATTTAAAAACAAAAAGATGCGCGACATGATTAAACGTTTGGCAGATAAAAACGGTGCTATCATCTTTACAGACAGTGACAAGGCAGGCTTTACCATAAGAAATTATCTAAAAAATATTTTGCAGGGTAAAAACGTAAAGCATGCGTATATACCGGATATACCGGGCAAGGAAAAGCGCAAGCAGCGTGCCTCGAAGGAGGGATTCCTCGGTGTCGAGGGTGTGCGTGATGAGATTATTTTAAATGCTCTTAAAAATGCCGGTTACGAAGAAAAAAATGATGAAGAACAGAGAATCATAACAAAATCCGATTTATTTTTAGACGGTTTCAGTGGTACGGCAGACAGTGACTATAAGCGGGATTTGCTTAAAAAGAAGCTTAAGCTTCCCGGCAGGATATCCGCAAACATGCTGCTGGATGTTTTAAATAAGCTGTATACATATGACGAATATAAGGTTTTTGCGAAGGAAATCGATGAAAAATGTCAAAAAAAATGACGAGTTTCTTCTATTATATAGCATTGTAAAATACGCTTTAAAACCATATCACATTTTAGTATGATTTAACCTAAGACAGCGCAGCGGTTTATGTGACCGCAGTGCTGTTTTTATATTATTAAAACTATGTGTGTGTGGCAGATTTATTTGATGTGATTTGTTATTTTTATTATCCGGTTTAACTGATTTTATAAATAAGATAACGACTTGTTTTTTTGCACAAAAGCGCATTGAAAATCATGCTGTAAAATATGCCGAAAATATGCGGAATTTCTTGATTTTTAGGAAAATCAGAGTTAAAATTCGAACATAATATCGCATATTTACGCCCATAATCACATAAAACAGTTTGCTGTTTTGCATGTAATAATACACATTGCGATATATATGCATTATATACAGAACAAAATAGTATACATAATCTTTTGAAAAGCAACTAAAATTCCACGGCATTTGTGTCGCAAACGACACAAATGCCGTTTTTTAATACTTTTTTAACATTTTCGAAAATTAAAAACACTATATATAGTAGCGTGAAAACGCAACACAACTATATATAGTAAAATCAAAGACCGAATTTTTGTAAATCATGCACAAACTATTTTTTTGGCGTAATATTTCTGTAATTGTTGGCAAATATAAGCTTAAAACCACAAAATCAGTAATTAATGAGATTTTTTGAGCTTCGGAATTTTAAAACTCTTTTTGCTGAAAAAGTTAAAAATGTTTAAAATTTTTGTGTGAAATGCACAACGAATTAATTTTTGAAATTTGACAAAAACTCGGTTTTGCCATAAAATTAACGACGAACGCAAGGAAAATCTATTAAGGAGGAAATTTATGTTTTCAGAGCTTAATGTAAAATTCAAAAGAACTTTATCTGAGCATACAGATCGCCGCAATAGAGATATTTATGATGTGTTTAAAAAAATGATGTGCTTTAAAGGCAGATTTTCGGTAGGGGTTGCTGCTATGTTTGTTTTTGCAACCACCACATCATATGCTGCGCCTCAATATTTTGAAGTCAGCATTATCGACGGTGAAAATCATCTTGAAATCACGTCGCCGCGGACAACTGTTGCAGATTTGTTCGCGCAGTCGGGAATTGACATATCGGATTATGATATTGTTTCTCCGGAGCGTGACAGTTTTATTACAGGTTCGCAAACCATAGTTATACAAAGAGTCCGTAAGGTGGAGCTGACAGCCGCAGGTCAAACCAAGACACACATGACCACTGCTGAAACGGTCGGCGACTTTTTGGACGAGAAGGGCTACGATATCAATTATCACGATATAGTAAGCTTGCCTTTGGAAAGTGAGCTTGGTGCAAATACCGAGCTTAAGGTTATAAAGGTAATCAAGCGTATTGAAAAGGTTGAAAAGGCTGTTCCTTATTCTACCAGAACAATCCGCGACACATCTATGAGTATTTCGGACAGTACGATAAAAACACCCGGTGTTGAGGGTATCGACTGTGAGACATATGAAGTTTTATTATATGACGGAGAGGAAGTCGGCAGAGAGCTTTTATCGACCGAGCGAATCAAAGAACCGGTTGACGAAGTTAAGGCTGTAGGAACAAAAGGCGGTAAAGTTACGGAAAAGGGTGACGATTTTTCATATTCAAAGGTCATTACTTGCAACGCTACCGCATATGACTTATCTTTCCAGAGCTGCGGTAAAAGACCCGGGCAGAAGGGGTATGGAATCACGGCGAGCGGTACACATGCACAGTATGGTACTGTTGCTGTTGACCCGAGAGTTATACCGCTTGGAACGCGCATGTTTATAGAATCTTCCGATGGAAGCTTTATTTACGGTTACTGTGTGGCTGAGGATACGGGCGGCGCCATTAAAGGCAATAAGGTTGACTTGTTTTTCAACACCAACAGTGAGTGTATGCAGTTTGGAAGAAGAAACGTAAATGTTTATATCTTAAATTAAGGAGCAGGAGGAGATTTTCCTCCCGCTTTTTTATTTTGCGGAAAAGTGATTTTTCTTTGTGATGATTTTTTTCGATATTTGACCGGCAGCGACTACGAAAAATACTGTAATGCTT
>CAYRGA010000021.1:0-21810 GCA_964423705.1 uncultured Oscillospiraceae bacterium | reverse complement strand
AAGATCCGGGATTACCTTGACGATGATTCGGAAGATGCACTTTTGGAAAAGGCACAAGCAGAAATCGAAGAACTAAAAAATTTGAAAGGACCATCAGCGGTCACGGACGAGCAACTATCCGAAATTCGAAGTGAGATTGAAGCAGAAGCCAATGAACGAGCGGAAAAGCTACAGAAAAAAATCGACAGTCTGAAAAAACAAAATGAGCATGCTTCCGAAGAAAAGGAAAAAATAACGGAACAAATAACGGAACAAATGGAAGCTCTGAAAGCCGAATGTGAACGCATTTCCAAAAACGTTCTCGAAGAAAGACAGAACTACGAAAAAAAAATAGACGCATTAAAAGCAAAAATAACCGTCGCAGGTTCGGCATCGATTACGGAATTTAAGGTGTATTTTAATGACTTACAAAGCTTAGGCAACAAAATACTGGAATGTATAAGCAAAACTCAATCGCAAAATCCCGACGAAGCCGACAAATTAAGAAACATCAGCAAGGCAGTGCTTGAAAAGCTGCTGGAGGCGGTAAAATGAGAAAATGCAAGCCGAAACAGATACCCGTATATACTCCGCTTGGTGAAAGGACTTTTGTATGCCAATATTGCCGAAAGGAATTTGTGAGCAGATACAAAAAGAAATATTGTTGCTTCGAACACTGTGCTAAAGCAAATACCCACACACGAACCAAAACAAAAATAACAACCGCAAACAGCTTAAGCTTAGCACAGATTAACAAGCTGGCAAGGGAGCAGGGACTCACATATGGGCAGTACATGCAGAAGATTTATGCGGAGGAGCTAAAGACAATTGATAATTGAAGGTTGAAAATGCAAAGTAAATTATTATGGAAGAAACACGTCACTCAAATGTCCGAAAGCGGCATTTCGGGCGGCTTGGTTAAAGCCTAAGTTTTCAACCAAGCGAAGAAATAAAACTTGTGAATATACAAAAATATTTTATATCGTGTATAATTGTAAAACATATGACAAGTGGTGAATAAAATGGGATATTGGGTCACTCGTACTTACACTTCGGGCAGAGTCGGAGAAAAAACAAAATATTATGTATCGGGAGATAAAACTCGTTCAAAAAGAAAAATAAAATCTGCTGTAAAGAAGCAAGAGCAAAATGATGCATCTGCCGAAAAACAATTAGCAAGATTACTCAATATAAATTTTCATAAAGGGGATTTGCTGATAGGACTTGACTATTCTCCCGAAGCTCTTGAAAACATAAAAAAATCAATAGATGTTCAGGAAGAGCATGAGCAAGATATAGATGAGCTTATATATATGCGTGCTTCTCACGAGCTGCCTTTGTTTATACGGCGCGTAAAAAGAGACCTTGCCAAAAATGAGCTTGATATCATGTTTGTAGGTGTAACATCGGATATGGACGGCTATACAAAGGAATCGGTCAGAGTGCATCATCATCTTGTGGTACGTGCTGTAATGTCATCCGGTGAATTAGTCGATGAAAAAACACAGAAGAAAATTAACGGTGATGTTTTAGAAGTCATGAAAAGAAAATGGACTCTCGGCGGAGTGAATGCTAAATCACTTCGACAGCAGGACGATTACACACCGATTGCTCACTATTTCCTTGAACAGGTGAGAAAAATAGCAGATGCAAAAAAATATACATCTTCCCGCAACCTTATCAGACCGACGTATAAGGACAGAGTTGTGATGAGTAACGCCGAAATCAAAATCCCGGCAAAATGTAAGATTCTGCATCGAACCGAATACACACCGCATAAGCCGCAGTATGTGCGGTACCTATTGCCGGAAGTAAGAGACTTATTTGAGAAAAACAATACACGGCTAAACTAAGCCGCATTAGGAGGATAAAAATGAATTACATAGCGTACATTGTTACGGCTTTGTCGATAATCGGCACCGTGGCGAACAGTTTTCAAAAGCGTTGGTGCTTTTGCATTTGGCTTTTTACAAATTCATTTTGGTGTACATACAATCTGACAAACGGTATGCGTGCCCAGGCGTTGCTTTATTTATTCAACGGCGTAACTTGTATTATAGGTTTGTGTAAATGGAGAAGGAGGAAACGAGAATGAGAAATTACCAGTCTAAAAAGAAAAACCCGTATTTACTGCCGCATAACGTGTATATGCAAACTCTGTATCTTATTCGTGATTATGAACGGTTGAAGGAAGAATATAGTCAGCTTATGAATCCTTCAACCACTATGAGTAAGCAGTCGAAAAAAATAAGGGGCGTAATCTGTCAAAAGATAGATGCCATAGAAAATGCTGCAAAAGAAATACCCGAATACTATCAAAAAGGCGTATGGAATAATGTGCTGTACGGTTATAGGTATCCGATTAATGCCGACACAAGAACATGGCAGACGTATAAGCAACGTTTTATATACTATACCGCTCAAAATATGCAATACGTTTAAATTTATTTAAAAAACTAAAGTCACCGACAGTGGGGAAAAATAACGTGCTATGCTTATATTACAAAATTGTGCCGGACATGAACAGTCGGCGGATGAGGCGGAGGGTTAAACAACGGCAAAGGATTTTGCGAAGTTATTTTATAAATCTGCGGCGTGGCGTAAATGCCGTAAATCATATATAAGCAAGCGCATAATGATAGACGGCGGCATGTGCGAGAAATGCCGCGAGCAATTGGGGTATATCGTGCATCACAAGATAAGACTTACAGCGAAGAACATAAACAATCCGAATATAACTTTGAATCTCAAAAACCTTGCGTATCTGTGCAAGACATGCCACGACGAAGATGAAGCGCATCCGTTTGTCAAGCATTCAAAACCGATGTGCGGATTTGACGCGGAAGGTCAGCCACTCCCCCCTGTTTCGGAAACGGACGTTTAGCTTCGGGAACCGAGTGAGGGACAAGGATAGAGACGAGTGAAGAAATCACATAAAGGGGGTTATGATAAAACTATGCCGGAAGAAAAAGAAACTAAGAAAAAATTGAGCAAGCTTGAAAGGATTTTGGAAACTGTCGACGAAACAAGACGACCGATTGCAAAAAAGCTTTACAAGCGATGCAAATTTATGGAAGCTACATTAAATGCACTTGAGAAAAAAATCAAAGAAGAAGGTGCCGTTATTGTCAACAGAAACGGCAACGGCTTCGAGGTGCAAATGGAAAATCCGGCACAAAAAAGCTATACTGCTTTAGTCGGAAAATACAACGCCGTGATTAAAAATTTGCTGGATATGATACCGAAAAATGAAGCAAAAGACGATGAATTTACAGAGTTTTTCATGCGAAAAAAGTGGTAAAACAGAACGGTTGTGAATCGGTGCGGAACGACTTCTCCGCTTTGCTACGCATAAGTTCCACTTACGAAATCAAAGATTTCGAGTGTCACTTAACACAGGTCGTTCCCTACAATCTCATTGGGGAATGTCATCACGTTGTTTTGCGGGCGGACAGGGTCGTCCGCCCCTACAATTTCGCCGTTTAGTGTGAACAACAAAAAGCAGGTGATTTTATAACTGAATTTGAATTATATTTTACATCGCTGTATGACGGAAAAATAAATTCATGCGACAAAATGAAGCGCATTTCCGAGATACTTTTAAGCCGTTTTGCATGTCCTGACGAATTTCATTTTGACTATGATATAGCTAACAGCCATGTTGAATTTATCGAAAAATTCTGCAAGCTTCCCACCGGCAAAATCGGAACGCCGTTAAAGCTTGAGCTTTTCCAAAAAGCGCGACTACAGGCGGTATTCGGTTTTGTGGACGACAACAATTTACGCCAATACAACGAGGTATTAATAATCGAGGGTCGAAAAAACGGCAAGACAACGGAAAACGCCGCCGTGGAAATCGACCTTTTGGCAAACGACGGTGAAGGCTCGCCGCAAATATACAACGTGGCAACAAAACGCGACCAAGCAATGCTCGGCTTTAATGCGGCGCACAAGATGATACGTCAAAGTCCGCTGTTAAGAAAGCACATAAGAAAAAGAGCGGCAGACCTATACATGGCGCTTAACATGGGCTTTATAAAGGCGCTTGCTTCAAACACAAACAGCCTTGACGGTCTTGATATTCACGGCGCGGTGATAGATGAGCTGGCGGCGATAAAAAACAGAGATATTTACGATTTGGTTAAGCAAGCAATGGGAGCGCGGGAACAGCCGCTTCTTTTCTGCATAACAACAAACGGATTCGTGCGCAACGGTATATTTGACGCTCAATACGAATATTCCGAAACAATTCTTGACGACCCGGAAAGGAACAAGCGTTTTTTACCGTTCATATACGAGCTTGACACCATAGATGAATGGGACAAAGAGGAATGCTGGATAAAAGCCAATCCCGGAATAGGAAGTATAAAATCATTTGATTATCTTAGGCAGATGGTACAGAAGGCAAAGGACGATTCGTCATTCAAGCCGACGGTAATTGTAAAGGATTTCAACCTGCCGCAGACCGGAAACGCCTCATGGCTCAAATATGAACAGCTCAACAATACGGAGCTCATACCGAAGGACGCAGTATTCAAGTACTGCATCGGCGGAATGGACGCCGCCGACAGTGTAGACCTCGCATCCGCAAAGGCTATATGTATGCGTCCGAACGACCCGCACATGTATATAAAATCAATGTATTGGCTTCCGCAGTCGGTTCTTGACGAATACGAAAACAGAGGAAACCGTCAAGGAAGAGACAGCGTCCCATATACCTTGTGGAAGTCGCAGGGGTTTCTTCGTACAACCGAAGGCGGGAAGGTCGACAAATATGTTTTTCTTGACTGGTTTTTAGAGCTGAGAGAAAAAGAGGATATCTACCCGATGTACATAGGCTACGACCCGTGGCACATAGACGACAGCCTATTAAGGGCATTTCGGGCGGCATTCGGTAAGAATTGCATGATTCCGATAAGACAGGGCGTTTTTACTCTTTCACAGCCGATGAAGGACATGGTACCCGATTTTGAAAACAAATTATTTGTGTATGATAATAATCCGATTGACAAATGGTGTCTTATGAACACAAACGTACAGACCGACATAAACGGCAATATACAGCCTATAAAAGGACTAAACGCCACACAGCGCATCGACGGCACTTTGTCGCTCATAGATGCGTATGTGGTTTTACAAAACAAACGTGACGAATATTATGCGGTTATGTGATTTGATAATACGCCAAAGCAAAAGGGAGAAGCTCATGCCTCTCCCAGATACTTTTTGATAGCGTTGCGGATAAATTCGGATTTGCCGATGCCGTCCGCCTTAAGCTTTTCTTCCCAGCGTGCGACAAGCTCCTTCGGAAGGTCGGCGACCACCCTTTTATAAACCTTGTTTTTATACCGCTGAATGACCTTTGATGATGTGTTGCTTGCCATTAAAATAACCTCCCTACCGTCAAAATCAAATTAACAATTGACAAAATCAACGCAGCGATCGAAATGGTTAATGTTAAATTTTTCATTGACTTTATGAAACGAAAATGATATAATTTAGTCAGCCCCCGAAGGGGCGAGGGGATTATCTCCCCTCACTTAATAACTTTATGATTAAAGCTATTAAGTTGATTAGTGCGGTGATGAGGTTGATGATAGCAACTTCATCACTTTTTTTATTTCGTTTCATCTTCTCACCTCACTTTCTATACATATTATATCATATATGTACACATATGTCAAGTGTTTTTTCATTTTTTTAATTTTTTTGGGTTTTAAAGCGGACCGGTAGTGAACCGATGCGGAACGACTTCTCCGCTTCGCTACGCATAAGTTCCATACAAATCTCGTCGGTGAATGTCATCGTGTTGTTTTGCGGGCGGACAACAGAGGGATATCATCATATCGTTTTAGCGGAATGCCGAGGCAGGTGTTCCGATTTTTGATTTATTTTCCAAAAAACAAAGTCGCCGACAGCGGGGAAAAATAATGTGCTATGCTTTATATAAAAAAGACAATACGGGAGAGCGGAAAAGATGAGTTTTTTTGGAAATATAAGAAGGCGATTCAGAGCGGCTGTCAAGCGTGACAGATTCCAGATGGTTACCGAGCACGGAGGCGGTTTTTATTCGTGGAACGGGAAGCTGTATCAAAGTGACTTAATCGCTTCCGCCATAAGACCCTACGCGAAAGCGATAGGTAAGCTGGTAGCCGTGCACATATACGAAACGGAAAAGGAAATAACCAAAAATCCGCGTCCGTATATAAAATTCTTGCTTTCGGAGCCAAACCCTTTTATGACCGGGCAGATAATGCAGGAGAAAATCGCAAACCAGCTGGCACTTAACAACAATGCATTTGTCTTGATAGTGCGTGACGATTTCGGGGTGCCGATTGAGTTATATCCCATTCCGTGTATTTCCACCGAAAAGGTTTATTACAATAATGAGCTGTACCTGAAATTCAGATACACAAACGGAAAATCAAACACTTTTCCGTATTCCGAAATTATCCATTTGCGAAGTGACTTTGTATGTGATGACATTTTCGGCGAAAGTCCCGCCGAAGCCTTAACGGAGCTTATGGAAATAATTACCGTATCCGACCAGTCAATCGTGAAGGCGATTAAAAACAGCTCGGTTATAACGTGGATATTGCACTACACGCAAGCATTACGTCCCGAGGACGTGAGGGAAAACGTAAAACGCTTTACGGAGGATTACCTGCAGCTGTCATCGGACACCTTCGGAGCTGCCGGAGTATCGGGCGACTGTGATATAAAAAGAGTCGAACCGAAGGACTACGTACCTAACGCCCTTCATCTGCAAAATGCGGTAAAGCGCGTTTATGCGTTTTTTAACACAAATGAAAAAATCATTTACAGCACATTTACCGAAGAGGAATGGAATTCATACTACGACAACGTCATAGAGCCGACAGCCATTCAATTATCGCAGGAATACAGCCGCAAAATCTTCACGCGCAGAGAAAGAAGTTGCGGCAATTCCATATACTTTGAAGCGTCAAATCTTCAATGCGCTACGCTCAACACCAAGCTTGCACTTGTAGCTATGGTAGACAGAGGCGCAATGACTCCGAACGAATGGAGAAAAACACTTAATTTATCACCGATAGACGGCGGCGACGTGCCTATAAGGCGACTTGATACCGCGCCGACGGACGGCGGTAAAGGAGGAGGTGATGATGATGAAGATTGATATAAAGGGTTGTATCGTCCCAAATGACGACGCTGTCGTTTATGAGTATTTCGGAATCGAGCATACATGTCCGAGGCAGGTTATAAACTTGCTGGACAAATCGCCCGATGAATTTGCCGACATATACATAAATTCGGGAGGCGGCGACGTGTTCGCCGGAAGTGAAATTTACAGCGCGTTAAGAAGCCGCGCCGATAATGTGAAAATCCATGTTGTCGGGCTTGCCGCAAGTGCCGCGTCGGTTATCGCATGCGCCGCGCACAGTGACATATCACCTACGGCAATGCTTATGGTTCACAATGTATCAAACACGGTATGCGGCGATTACAACGTCATGGAAAAGCAAAGCGAAATACTAAAAAAGGCAAACAAAACGATAGCGGCGGCATATTGTGAAAAATGCGGAATAAGCAAAGAGGAAGCCCTAAGCATGATGAACAGCGAAACATGGCTTACCGCCGAGGACGCGGTAAAGAAGGGGCTTATAGATGAGATATCTCCGCCGGGCAATGTGCGGCTTACCGCATCGGCTTCCGGAATGCTTCCGCAAAGCGTCATCGAAAAGCTGAGGGACACGTTAAACCAAAGAGCACGCGAGAAAAAAGAACAAGCCAAGCTTAATTTATTAAAAAAGAGAGGATGTATTGTTTATGATTAAGAATTTTGAGGATTACAAAAAGCAGAGGGAAAACCTGTTAAACGAAGCACAGGCGGCACTTGAAGCCGAGAAAAACGAGGAATACAAGGCAAAATTCAAAGCCGTTGAGGATTTGGACGCTTCGTTTGAAAATTTCAGACAGGAACAGGCGAATTTTAAGGCACTCGCTGAAAAACCCTGTAAAATGCCCGAAGGCATATATACGGACGGTGCGAGTGGCAAAACGGCAATGCAGGGCGCATCAGCCGAAAACGAATACTACAACGCATTTTTTAACTACCTAAGAGGTGCGGACATGACACCGTCTCAGGTTTCCGCATTTGCGGAAGTCAACGGTTTTTCAAACGCCAAAACAACCACAACCGAAGCGGCGGCAATTCCTACGCAGACCCTTGATAAAATATGGGATTTGTGCGCTAAACAGCACAACATTTTAAATGACATTGACATACGCAGAACGGGCGTAGCGATTAAGGTTGTAAAAAGAACAGCCATAACGGCAGGAAAAGCTAAAAAGGTTAACGAAAACACGGCAAACACATCACTTGCCGATACCAAGGTTGCGGTAGAACTTACTGGTAACGACTTTGCGGCAACGGTAGAGCTGTCGTACGCGGCGGCTAAGATGTCAATAGCTTCCCTGGAGGATTTCCTCGTGAAGGATTTATCCGACCAGCTGGGCGAAGCCATGAGCGAGGACGTTATAAGCACAATCGAAAACGGAATTGCGGCGGCGAACAAGATAACGGCGGCATCGGCGATCGAATATACATATGCCGAGCTTTGCACGTTGTTTTCGAAATTACAGCGTTGCAACGGTTTTGTGGCTTATGTAAGCAATGAAACGCTGTACAAACAGCTTGTATCGATGACCGACACGACCGGGAAGCCGATATCCCAGCCGAACATGCAGGACGGCGCACAGGGTTCACTTTTGGGCGCGACGATAAAGATTGAGGAAGCGGTTACAGCCGGTAAAATTCTCGTGGGAGATCCTAAGCGCGTAATTGCAAACGTAGTACAGGACGTTATGATTGAAACCGACAGGGACATCAAAACTCATACCGTTATACACAGTGCATATGCAAGAATGCAGGCGGCACTCATCGATGACTGCTCGTTTGCCGAATTAAGCCTTAAGGGCGAATAAAAGCAAGGTGATAACGCATGCTTGAAACGATAAAAAAAGCCCTCAGAATATCACACGACAAGATAGATGATGATATACAGCTCAATATCGACTCTGCCATGTTTGACATGAACAGAGTCGGCATCGATATATCCGATGATACAAACCCGCTTGTGATAAAATGCGCAGAGCTTTACTGTAGGTGGGTGTACAACTACAACGAGCGCGCCGACGAATGGTATAAGGCATATGAAAACCTAAGGAACGCCATGGCTTTATGCTCGAAATACAGGGAGAAAAGCGATGAATGATGTAGCTAACCTTATTTTTGCGAAATACACAAAAGACAGATGCGGAAATCAAAAAAAGGAATACAAACGCCGAGAGGTGTTTTGCAAAATCAAATCAGCCGGAAGCAGTGAATTTCACCGTGCAGCGCAAAACGGTCTAAAAGCCAAGTACAAGCTTGAAATGTGGAAGGACGAATACGAAGGCGAAAAGCATGTGGAGATTAACGGCGAGACGCTGACGGTTTACAACACGCAAACCGTCGGCGACCTCATCATTTTGTATCTGGAGGAAAGGAGCGGCGCAGATGAGCGATAATATCACCATAGGGATAGATGAGCTTGAAAAAGCCTTAACCGGTGAGCTTGAAGCCTACAGTGCCGAAGCAAACGAAAAAATAAAGAAAGTTGTGCGGGAAGTCGCAAACGAAGCCTATGACGATTTACGGACAAATCCCATAATCCCGAAAAGAACGGGCGAATATGCGGCAGGGTTTAAACTGAAGCTTAAAAGACGCGGCGATTCGGAAAGTGTAGAAATATCCAACAAGATTTACCGACTCACGCATCTTTTGGAAAAAGGGCACGACGTAATACGCAAAGGCAAAAAGTACGGGCGTACGCGTGCATATCCGCACTGGAAGCACGCGGAAGCAATAGCGGACACTCTCCCGGACAGAATTAAGGAGGCTCTCAAATGACCTGCAAGAAGCTCTATGACATGCTCACAAAAACCTCGTTTGCTGTTTATCATCACTCGTTTGAAGGCGAGCCCAACGGCGTGCCATACGTCATATATTACGAAGCCGGGAGGCGGTACAAATATGCGGACGATGAGGTGTACAAGGAGTTCAAAATTATACACGTTACCTTATACACCAAGGAAAAAGACCCGACCGCCGAGTGCAAAACAGAAAGAATTTTACGAGATAACGGAATAATTTTTTCCTTCAAAGACTACGGAGCTATTCCGGAGGAAGAATTATACCAGGTGGAATATGAATTTGAAATACAGGAGGAATTATAATGGGAAATACAGTTAGTACAGAAAACAAAATAAGATACGGGCTAAAAAACGTCTACGCGGCATTGGTGGACGAGAACGACCCGACAAGCGTTACGTACGGCACGCCTCACAGAATATACGGTGCTGTTACGTGGACAGGCAAATCAAAATTCGAAAGGACGGCAATAGCGGCGGACGATGACCCCGAATATGCGGTAATAGAAGACAACCAGGGCTACGACGGCGAATTGGAACTTGAAATTTTGGACGACTTCATGCAAAAAGACGTGCTCGGCATGGTTACCGACAAAAACGGCGTACTGGTCGAGACGGCGAACATGAAAACAACACCTATAGCCCTTATGTTCGAATTTGACGGCGACGTTAAGAAAACAAGGCACGTTTTATATCGATGCAGAGTATCAAAGCCCGACGAAGAAAGCAGTACGCGCGGTGAGAAGGTTGAAAACAAAACGACGAAGCTTACCATTTCATGTACTGCCGCAAAGGACACCGAGTATATAAAGGCTTGTGCAAAGCAGGGACAGACTCCTTACGAAAGCTGGTTTGAAGAGGTTTACCTGCCGGAGCTGACGGAAACTTCGAACGTTTCCGTACAGAGCGCATCAGGTACTTCTTCAAAGAGCGCATCAAGCACGGCGAAGGCAACAAACTAAAACCAAAAGGCGGAGAGTGGAAGCTTTCCGCCTTTTAAGCATGAAGAAAAAACAGGAGTGAAAACGAATGGAAAAAGTAATCAAAATCGGCGGTAAGCTTGTAAAGCTGAAAGCGACAGCCGCAACGCCGCACAAATACCGTGCAATGTTTCGCCGTGACATTCTGAGCGATATGTCACAGCTTATAAATTCCTTTTCGTCGGCGAAAAGCGACGGTGTAAACCTCTCGTTTGCCGACCTTGAAATATTTGAAAACATTGCATTTGTCATGGCAAAGCAGGGTGGAAGCAATGCCGCCGATATAGATGAATGGCTCGACGGTTTTGAAATCTTCGATATTTACACGGTGCTTCCACAGATTCTGGAGATGTGGAACCTTGAAACGGAAACGCTTACAGAGTCAAAAAAAAACTTACAAAAAGCGGCCGAAAATTAACAACGCCGCTGTTTATGCTTCGGGCGGTAGAACTCGGTATTTCGATATCGGATTTGGACATGCTTGACTTCGGTATGGTGATGGATATGTTCACCGAGAGGATAAACGACACATGCACGCCCGACGAGGCGGTAAAGGAAGCTACACAGGAGGATTTTGACAATTTCTAAAAGAAGGTGAAAAAAGTGGCAGAGAAAATAAAGGGAATCACTCTTGAAATCGGCGCAAACGTCGCCGGTGTAAAAAAAGCCCTAAGGGACGTTGACAAGGAAATAAAGAGCACATCAAGCGAGCTCAAACAGGTTGACAGGCTTTTGAAGTTAGATCCGAAAAATACAGAGCTTTTGGCACAAAAGCAGGAGCTGCTTTCAAAGGAAATTTCCACCACGTCGGACAAACTCGAAGCGATGAAGAAAGCCAAAGCCGACCTCGACGAGAAAATGAAAAACGGTACCAAGGTAAGTGAAGAACAGTACCGATATTTACAGAGGGAAATCATATACACGGAGCAACAGCTCGGAAGGCTCGAAAAACAGGCGGAACAAACCGCCGACGCTCTGAGCATGAAGGACAGCGGCGCGAAAACGGAAGAAACGGCGAAAGGACTTGAAGGGTTCGGCGGCACCTTGGGAAATATAAGCACAAAAGCCGTCGGCGTTGCCGGTGCCGTAACCGCCGCCGTTACCGCGGTCACCTCCACAGGTAAAGCCGTAGTAAGCGTCAGCGATGAATGCACAAGTGCGCTCAACGGTTTTGCGGCAAAAGCAGGCATTGCGTCGGAAGAAGCGGAAAAATACGACGGCGTAATGAAAAGCATATATAAAGGCAACTACGGCGAGAGTATAAGCGACATAGCCGAAGCAATGGGAACCGTGGCGCAAAACACGGACAACGTAGACCCGTCGAACATTGAAGAACTTACGACCGACGCGTTGGCTTTACGCGACACGTTCGGGTTTGACATTAACGAAACAATACGCGCCGTAAACATGATGATGAATCAATTCGGGCTAAGCGGCAAAGAAGCGTTTAATCTCATTGCACAAGGTGCGCAAAACGGACTTGACAAAAACGGCGATTTATTAGACAGCATCAACGAGTATTCGGTACACTTCAAGCAGCTGGGACTGAGTGCCGAGGAAATGTTCAACTCGCTGGCAAACGGTACGGAAGCGGGCACGTTCTCCGTCGACAAGCTGGGCGACGCTGTCAAGGAGTTCGGAATAAGAGCAAAGGACAATTCAAGCGGCACGCGGGACGCTTTTGTTTCCCTCGGCTTAAACGCCGACAAAATCACAAAGAAATTTGCGGACGGCGGCGAAACCGGAAAACAGGCTTTTACAGAGGTAACCGAAGCGTTGTTTAACATGGACGACAAGGTAAAGCAAAATGAGGCGGGCGTTGCATTGTTCGGTACCATGTGGGAGGATTTAGGCGTCGAAGGCGTAAAAGCGATAACCGACTTAAACGGCAGAATCACAACCACGAAGGAAGCAATGGACGAGATAAACAAAACAAAATACGACAACATCACGCAAAAGTTCGGCGCACTTAAAAGAGCCTTTGAGGTGGACGTCGCAGAGCCTTTGGGTAAAAAGACGATTCCGATTATCGAAAGCGTAACGGACACTTTGACGGTTGCCATGCCCGTTATAGGAAAGGTGACATCATTTGTCGGAAAGTGCGCTTCGGCGTGTTTAAAGCTGTCGACAGCTGCAAATCCGATAGTGGGCATACTTACAAATATTACGAAGGAAGCTGTCGAAAACGTTAAAGCAGAAAGAGAAGCACAAAAAGCTATCGACGATAAAAAGCAGTCACTTGACGCGGTAATAAGCTCATACGAGGAATACAGAGACCGACAGGCAGAAACGGCCGCGCAGGGATTAAACGAGCTAAGCAGTACTCAAAAAATGGCAAACGAGCTTTTAAGCCTTGCCGATGCAAACGGTAAGGTCGACGAAGCGAACCGCGGAAGAGCTCAGTTTATTTTAAACGAGCTTAACAAGGCACTCGGGACCGAGTACTCCATGACCGAAAATGTCATAAACGCATACGGTGAGCTCAAAAATTCCATTAATAATTTGATTGAAGCCAAAAAATACGAAATACTCATGCAGGAGGCGGAAGCAAATTACACGGAATCGATACAAAAGCAGACCGAAGCTTTAAAAAAGGCAACGGAGGCATATTTTGACTATCTCAACGCGCCGAGTGAGCAGAAGGACGAATACAAGAAAATATACAACGAGGCACAGGCATATTACGAAAACCTTCTCAGCTATCAGGAAACCTATGAGGAAGCCTCACGCATTGCGACACAGGACGGCACGACCGCCGCGATAAATTACTTAAATCAGCGAAAGGAAGCATACGCGCTGGCGGCAAGCGGAGCGGAGGATTACGCTTCAAGTGCGGACGAAGCATTAGCAAGAGCCGGCGAAGCTTATACGCAGAGCCTTATATCCTTAAAGCAAGCTTTAGACGTTTACAACAAAAGCGGCTCGGAATCGGCGAAAGCCACGGTTGAAGCCGCCGTAAAAGAGGTTCAAGGCTCAAAGGAACAATTCGAAGCCGCCGGCGGTGAATGCGGAAGCGCATTTATAAAAAATCTGTCGGGCGATACCGCGGATATAACGAACTTAGCGAAGTCCATAACCTCAGCCTTAAAGGACGCGGTGGAATCGGGGTTATCCGTCGACAAGGGATTTTCAACCGGTATATCCGACATAACAAAGTACGCCGCAAAGGTAAAAAAAGAAACCGAAGAAAACATGCACGAATTACTTAAAAGCGTGCAAAGCGATGCGGGCAGGGTAAAAAGCATACCGGAAACAGAATGGAAATTCGAAACGGTAAAGCCGATAGGCAGGGACTTCTCCGCAGGACTTGCCGCAGGTATTAAGGACGGAAGGTCTGAGGTTATAAATGCGGCGGCCGACGTTTCAAGCGGCGCGGTTTTAGGAGCCAAGCGCACACTGAAAATAAAATCCCCGTCCCGTGTAATGCGTGACGAGGTCGGCAAATACATATCCTTAGGCGTCGCCGAAGGAATAGAGGAAAACGGCGACGAGGTCGTAAAGTCGTTCAAAAGCGTTTTAGAAAAATTGGACTATCAAAAGGAGTTCGGACTAATAAGCGAGGACGAATATTATACCGAGCTTGAAAAACTGAGGGACAAATACTTTAAGGTCGGCACAAAGGAATGGCTCGAATACACACAGAAAATATACAATTACCAGGAAAAACAGCTTGAAGATACAAAGAAGGCGTACAAGGAAACCTATGACGACATATACAAATACGCATCGGACAAGATAGACGCGGTAATCAAAAAGCAACAGGACTATTCCAAAAAGCTCAATTCATACGGAAGCATGTTTAAAAACGTTACGATATCGCTTGACGAGGGAGATATAACCTACTACTCGCTCAAGGATTTCAAAAAGGAAACCGAGGATATAGAACGCTATAACACGATGCTGAAAAATCTGCGTTCCGAGCTATTGACTTCGGGGATAGATGAAAGCGCGGCGGACAGCTTTTTTAGTGAAATTAACTCGATGTCAATTGACGAAGGAATCAAGGCACTTGAAGCGTTAAGCCGTGTAAATGCCGAGGAGCTCGGCGAATACATAAATGCGTACGCGGAAAAGTTTCAATTATCCGAGAAGCTGTCAAGCGACATGTACGGCTCCGATATGAAGGAAGCCATAGACGAAAGCCGGGAATACATGACAAAAAAGCTTTCGGAAGCGGGATTTATAGGACAGCTTCAAAGCTCGCTTGACAAAATAGCCGACGCCTTCGCCGACGGCGGAGCGGACAGCGCCGAAGCCTTTGGGACGAATTTTCTGAGTAATATTCAAGCAATTTTACAGGAAGCGGCAAGCTCGATACAGAGCTTTTCGGCGGTGGCAGACATAAGCGGAAGCTTGGCGGCTTCGGGCGGTACAAGCATAAGCAACACCAACAACAGTAAGAGCATTTCCATAAGCATAAAAAACACGGGAAATACAAGCACGGCGTATCAGCAGAGAATCGAAACCGAAAAAATGCTTGATAAGCTTGCGATGCAGGGGGTTTTATAATGATATGCAGATACATACAAATAGGCGGTATACGCATAGGGAAAACAAACAAATATCTTTTTGAAAGCATCGAAGGCTTAAGCGACGGCGATGTTACGCGTCAAGAGGCAACCTACAGCAACACGGACGGTGCCGAATATTCGGAAATACTGTATACACCGCGAAGCATAAAAATCAGCGGTACGATAGTAGCCGATTCGATATACGAGCTTGAAAAGCTCAGAGCCGACCTTATCGCCGCATGCTCGCCGAAAAAGGAAACGGACTGTTATTATTATGACGGACTGCACAATAAATATTATTTTTCCGCGCTTCCCGACAGTTTACCGACGTTTGCCAAGAGGAACAAAACAACTGTGGAATACGTAATTAATTTAACAGTGCCGGGCTTCTACATCTTCGCCGAGAAGACGGAGGCGGTACTGCTGTCGGAGGTAGTGCCGTACATAGACAAAGCTTCCGTATTCCCGGCGATGTTTTCACACCGTGACAAGAAAACCATAGTAAAAAACAGGGGGCACGTGCCGAGCTGTCCGAGGTTTGAGCTGTACTGCAACGAACCGAACGAGGACGCAATTATACTCGAAAACGAAACAACCGGAAAAAAATGCAAAATAGAGTACACGATGATCCCCGGCGAGACAATAACGGTCGATATGGAAAACCTGCTTGTGACAAGCTCAACCGGCTACGACCTTTTAAACGAGGTCGACTATAACAACGCCTTCTGGACGCTTGAGCCCGGAAACAACGCGATAACGGCAAACACAAGAAACATTCAATGTATGCTGTATCATCGCGACAGATTCGCAGGAGTGTGACAAAATGTATATAATGATTCGCGACAAAAGGACATTTGAAAAAAAGCGTGTAATCAACAAAATTTCCTCGGTAATCATAAAGAAAAATCTATACGACGTGGGAAGTATAGAGATAACCCAGCCGTCAAGTATAGACGTAAGCGTTGACGAGATGATCGAAATCGGCAACACCGGGATATTCGGAATAGCCGAGCAGGTCGACGGTGCAAACGAGGCAAGCACAAAAATATACTGCTACGATTTAAAGGGGCTCGTTCATCAGCGATATGTCACGGAGGAAATAACGCTTGAAAGCATGCTTCCGGAGGATATGCTTTACACGCTGGCGCTGACATTTTTAAAAACGGGCGACCGTGACATAGAAAGCCTTACGGTAAACAAGCCCGAAGCCGAAAGCGACACCGTCATAGATGAATACACCTTCGGGACAGGCTACTTAAACGAGGTGCTCGGCACATTCTGCCAAAAATACGATATAGGTTATGATATAACTTATTCGGGCGAAGGGCTTGAATTTAACATAATCGTTCCGAAGTACAACAGAAAATGTGTATTTGCCAAAAGGTACGGGAATGTAAGTGACATATCGCTCAGCAGGTCGCAGTACGATTATGTCAACACGGTCTATGTCAAAACCGATGAGGATATAAAAATAATCGGCGAAGGCGCAAGCGGTATAGACAGATTTGAAGGATATGCGGACAGCGAAGAAGACGTAAACAGCTACATATCCGAGCACGCGATAAAGGAGACGCTTCAAAGCACGGCGAACGGCAGATACACATACGGTGCAGATTACAGCTTAGGAGATTCGGTAAATGTGATGTACGGCGAATACATAACAAGAAAAACGATATCGGAGGTCGAAATCGTCTACGAAAACGCCGTACACGTCGTAACGCCGACCTTCGGCGATGTGAAAGCAAATCCTATCAAAAAAATTTTACGAGGTGAGAAATAATGCTCAAAACTTATTTTACAGACGATACGACCTATTCTGCAGAGGACTTCAACACGGCGGTTTCGTGTCTTTTTACCTCCGGAATAACGGCGGTATCGGACGGCGCAAACGTGATTGACAGCTTTAACGCCGCATTGTCACAAGCCGTATCGGAAGGTGTGGACGTATACACAAATAACAGCTGCAAGGTTTACTTAAGCGGCGGGAATTACAAGATTAATCCCGGTGTTTGCATTTGTCCGGGCGGTGCGATACTGCTGATAGATGATACGTATGAGATAAACCCGCAGTCGGGCGACTATGTGTATGCGGAGCACAACATTTTAAGAAATACGGTGGAAATCGTGGTATCACAAACCGCCGGGGATTCGCAGACGGTACCGCTTGCCTTTATAAATTCCGACGGTTCCGTTGAGGACAGGCGAATTTTCGCCACAGCAAAGGTGGGGCTTACCTCCGCCAACCAATACAAAAATGCGACGGTTGATGTAAAATACTATCTCACATACGACGAAGCATTAGCAAATCCTACCGTAATAGATGTGGGGTTTACGGGTTTCGGCTATGTATACACGGAGCATACGAGCGTGTATTCGAGCGATAACCGCATGCTTTTGTATGATGTGTCGGACTGCACGGAAAAGCAGATAGATGTAAACGGCACTTTCAACACACAGCTATACATAAAAAAGCAGGGTTCAAAGCTTTTGGTGTACGGAGTGATAAGAAAAAACACCACCACAATGCAGAAAAATTTTTTAATAATGTAAGGAGGTTATGAAAATGTACAAAGACATAGTTTTGAAATGCGGAAAAGAATTTTCGTATTACACAAATGCGGTACTGGTGCAGGGGGACACAAATGCATACCGCATAATACTTGATACCCCCTGGGAGCTTGAAGGGTACGTATTTAAGGTGACGTGCCGCCGGCCTGACGACGTTATCGTAACCGACACGGGAGAAGTGCAGGGCAACGCGGCGATGTACGTCATGGCTAACAGCATGTATTCCGTACCGGGTGATGTAACGTTTCAGCTTACACTTTGCGGCGGTGATGAAACGGTGCTTACGCCGTGCGAACTGAGCGCATATGTCGCAAAGGGTAACGGTGAAGGGACAATTGCCGAAAATACGGTTCCTATTCTTGATAAGCTCATATCAAGGGTTACGAATATCGAAGATGAAATTACGAATATCGAAGATGAAATACCGAGCAACCTAAAAAACGGCTCCGGAGCCGACAGCGTACAATCGCAGTCGTCGCAGGCGTTAAGTGAGGGCTCGGCGGCAATTGGTACGAACTGCAAGGCGGGTTCGATGGCATTCAGCATTATCGAATATGACGATGACGGCAAAGCATACACCCTCGACAGCACAGAAGGTCTTGAAGTCGGAGACGTATATAGTTTAAAACTCAACTGGGATTATGACAATGTAGGAAAGATTACGTCAATAAACGAAAACAAAGTAACAGTAGATACTTATAAAGCGAATACAAGCAATTCAAGTAATCTATTTAGAATAGGTGCAAAGCCGAATTGCGGTACTGTCACATATTCTACAAATTGTATTGCGGTCGGAAACGGCACAAAAGCATCCGGTGTAAATTCTTATGCCGAGGGTAAAGGAAGCGAAGCCAGCGGCTATTTGACACATGCAGAAGGCAATTCTACCAAAGCTCTTTCTGCTTATTCACACGCTGAAGGTGACAGAAGCGAGGCAAGTGGCAGTTATGCTCATGCCGAGGGACAGGGAGCAGCATATTATAGTCATTCACACGCTGAGGGAAGCTCAAAAGCGTATAATCATGATGCGCACGCTGAAGGAACGAATACTCAAGCAAACGGATTCGGAAGTCACGCCGAAGGACGTGAAACAGTAGTAAATGGTGATTTTTCGCATGCAGAAGGAATATATACAATAGCTTCGGGTACTCGTCAACATGTACAAGGTAAATACAATATTGAAGATTCTGAAAATCAATATGCTCATATAGTCGGTAATGGTAATGAATCCGGACGGTCAAACTGTCACACGCTGGACTGGAACGGCAACGCGTGGTTTAGCGGAAACGTGGAAGCGAGCGGAATAATACTTAAATCGACAACCCCGGGAAGCACGGCAAGGTACATGATAACCGTAAGCGACGGCGGAAATTTGGTTATAGGCTTATACGACGGAACGCCGGCAGAGGTCGAAGCACCCGACATTAAAAAAAACGAAATCGAAGATTAAAGGAGAGGTAAAAAATGGGATTAAAAACAACAAACTGCAAAATAGATGATTTGGGAATAACGATACCTGAGGCGTATGCACAGATAACCTCACTGAGTGTCGACAAAAACGGATACGCGAGTGCGGAAATTACCATTCAGCAGAACAGAGCCGACATAGGCGTAAAAGGTGCCTTGGACAGGCGGATTATATCCGGTGAAATCGACAAGACAAGTCACGTATATACACAGCTATACGCCATGGCCAAGGAAAAGTATTTTAAAGACTGGGAAGATGATATCACAGATGGTGAATAACAAGAGGTACGAATCATGAAGCTAAACGGAATCACAACATTGATAAGCGAAGCGGGAATCCTTCTGAGCGTCCTGATACCATGCATATTGATTATCGTATGCCTGATAAACGGTATGAAGTGTCTTCTGCGCAGTGAAATGCTCCGTATATATTATCACAACAAGGATTCGGACAAAATCCGACAATACGAATACGAGAATTTCGTATATCTTTACAAAGCATACAAAGCTCTGAAGGGTAATTCGTTTATCGAAAAAATTTACAAGGAAGTCCAAAGCTGGGAAGTTATCACATAACGAAGGAGTGAAAAAAACATGAACAATACGGAATTTACGCAAAAGCTTAAAAGCATAGCGGAAAACTACAAAACGCTTTATGTAATGGGTTGCTTCGGTGCGCCGTTAAACGCGGCAAACAAAAGCAAATACTGCACCAATCACTCATACAACAAAAAGCCCGCGCGCACGGCGATGATAAAGGCGGCAGATGAAAACACTTTCGGCTTCGACTGTGTGAACTTGATAAAAGCCGTGTTATGGGGCTGGAGCGGTGACAAAACCAAAGCATACGGCGGCGCAAAATACGCGTCAAACGGTGTACCGGACATAAGCGCGGACGGTATGATAGGAAAATGTCAAAATGTTTCATCCGATTTCAGCGATTTGGAAATCGGTGAGGCGGTTTGGATGCCCGACCACATAGGCATATACATAGGTGAAGGTCTTGCGGTCGAATGCAGCCCCTCATGGAAAAACGGTGTACAGATAACGGCGTGCAACCGCAATACCGGCGGTTACAATCGGCGTAACTGGGTAAAACACGGCAAACTGCCGTACATCACATACGAAAAGAGGAATGCAAAAATGCTTGAAAGTGCAAACGATATTATATGGGAGCTTATGAACGGCAAGCACAAGGTTAAAATAAGCGAAGTGGACAAAGCCGTAAAGGCTCTGGAAAAAGCCAAAAGCAGCGATGAGTTTTCTTCTCTTTACTGGATTTTGTACAAGCTGGTGAACGGCAATGGGTAAAAAAGGGATATTCAGCAAAATCATCGTGTCGGCGGTAATCACGCTAAACGTGATTTTTACATTCGCCGTACTGGTGATATTCTTAAGAACATCATGCGAGCCGACGGGCTTGACAGCTTCGTGGTTTTCATTTACCACGGTCGAGCTGTGGAGCCTCGCAGGAATTAAAAAAACCAAAGAAAAGAGGAATGACAATGACAGTTATTAACGTTATATTCGGTGCGGTCGTGCCGTGCGTGCTTATCGTTGCCGCAGGGGTGCTTATAAAGTCATACCGAAGCGACAACGTCATAAAGTGGGTTAAAATCGCGGTAAATGCCGCAGAGCAGATTTATAACGAATCGGGACAGGGAAAAGAAAAATTTAAATATGCGTCGGAATGGATATCACAAAAATTCAACATCTCAAAAAAAGACCTGAAAAATATCATCGAAAGCGCGGTTTTTGAGATGAAAAGAAATTCTTAGGAGATGAAAAGATATGCAAAAAGGTTTAGGTGTGTTATCCTAAACCTTTTCGACAGTCTGAGGCGGCGGAACTTCCGACGCCTTTGCTGTTATCCTTCTAACATTTCATAGCAGAACAACAAATTGGATTTGAGAAAACCAAAGTCCTAAATTATTTTGATTTTTTTCGCAAAAAGTATTGACATAGGCGTACATCTATGTTATAATATATACATAAGTTGAAGAAAGGAGAAAAACAAAATGCAAAACATAACAAAAGCCCTGCAAGACTTAGCAAAAGCTGTTGAAAGTAACGAAACAGTTAAGAGCGTTAAAGTTACAATCACAATGCAAAAGCCAAAATCCAACAAGGCTAAACCAAATAGCAAGTAATGCTAAAGGCAGAGCGGGCGGAAGCTTCCGTCCCTCGTAAGTCCTATTATAGCATATTTATATAAAAAAGTCAATATGTTGAACAGGAGGCAATGCGAAATGAATATTGCTAAAAACAAAAGTATTTATACTATAACAGAAACGGCGAACGGTTGGAGTATTAAAACCGATATTTCAAAAGTGGGCGTTTCTTATAGCATA
>CAYRGA010000020.1:0-22603 GCA_964423705.1 uncultured Oscillospiraceae bacterium | reverse complement strand
ATTATAATACAGTAATCGGATTTTGTAAATATAAAAAATTACATATGGGTATATCAATAAAAAATAATGTTGAATAATACGTAAAAATTGTCGGAATTTTTGCATAACTTGGTGAAAAGAGCAGTTTTTGCGGAAAAAAGTATCGGCAGATTATAAAAAAATCGCATAAAATATTGACAATATATTCAAAAAAAGCTATAATAAAACTTAATTGTAATTATGATAGTGTGTATCATTGTGCCCGTAGGGCATATGGCATATAGTATGGTATTTATCGATATCAATAATCAGGAGGAAACAAATGGACTTTTCAACAAAATTAAGAACGCATACCTGCGGTGAGCTTAATATTTCGGATATAGACAGGGAGGTATGCCTTTGCGGCTGGGTTTACAATATCCGCGACCACGGCGGTGTGGCTTTCATCGACTTGCGTGATGAATACGGAGTTACACAGGTTGTAATAAATGATGATTCGGTGCTTAAAAATCTGCCCAAGGAAACAGTTATAAGCGTAAAGGGTACGGTGGCAAAGCGTGATGACGATACCATTAATCCGAAGCTTGCAACAGGGGAGATAGAGATAAGAAATTCTTCGGTGGAAATTCTGGGTACTGTTTCAAATCAGCTTCCTTTCGAAATTTCCGCATCTACGGATACTAAGGAAGAAATAAGATTAAAATACAGATTTCTTGATTTGAGAAATGATAAAGTTCATAATAATATAGTTAAGCGTTCACAGATAATTTCATTTTTAAGACATCAGATGGAGCAGCACGGATTTTTGGAAATGCAGACACCGATTTTAGGTGCTTCTTCTCCGGAGGGCGCGCGGGATTTCCTCGTTCCCAGCAGAAAATACAAGGGACACTTTTATGCACTTCCTCAGGCACCGCAGATTTTTAAACAGCTGCTTATGGTGTCGGGCTTTGACAGATATTTCCAGGTGGCACCTTGCTTCCGCGATGAGGATGCGCGTGCCGACAGAAGTCCCGGTGAGTTTTACCAGCTTGACTTTGAGATGGCTTTTGCTACTCAGGAGGATGTTTTCAAGGTTGCAGAGGATGTACTCAGTGCTACATTTAAGGAATTCAGCAACGGCGCCGAGGTAGATACAGCTCCGTTTGTACGTATTCCGTATAAAGAAGCTATGCTTAAGTACGGTACAGACAAGCCTGACCTCAGAAACCCGCTTGAAATTATCGATGTGTCCGATATTTTCACACGCTGCACATTTGCACCGTTTAACGGTAAAATAGTCAGAGCAATTAACTTAAAAGGCGGAGCTTCACAGTCAAAGGGCTTTTTTGAGAAAATGCTTGCCTTTGCTACCGAAATCGGCATGAAGGGATTGGGCTATGTTAAGTGTGATGATGAGTTTAACCTGGCAGGTCCTATAGCTAAGTTTATGCCGGAGCCGGAGCAGAAGGAGCTTATAGAACAGTCCGGTCTTGAAGGCGGAGATGTGCTGTTCTTTATTTCCGATTCTCCGCGTGTTGTGGCTAATCTTGCCGGTCAGATAAGGACAGAGCTTGCCAGAAGATGCAATCTCATAGATGAAAATAAATTTAAATTCTGCTTCATTGTAGATTTCCCGATGTATGAGAGGGATGAAGAAACAGGTAAAATTATATTTACTCATAATCCTTTCTCTATGCCTCAGGGCGGACTTGAAGCACTTGAAACCATGGATCCGTTGGATGTATTGGCGTATCAGTATGATATAGTTGTAAACGGAGTTGAGCTCTCCAGCGGTGCTGTCAGAAATCATGACCCCAAAACTATGGTAAAGGCTTTTGAAATCGCGGGATATACAGAGCAGGATGTCAGTGAGAAATTCCCGTCACTGTACAATGCATTCCACTACGGTGCTCCGCCGCACGCAGGTATGGCACCCGGAATAGATAGAATGGTTATGCTTCTTACGAAGCAGGAAAGCATACGTGAGGTAATAGCATTTCCGCTTACTTCAACCGCACAAGACTTGCTCGTGGGCTCTCCGAATACAGTTACGGAGCAGCAGCTCAGAGAAGTTCATATTAAAATCAGATAAACGGAGTTGTTAATATGGTAGAAAGAGATGAAGTTATAAAGCTTGCAAAGCTCTCAAAGCTCACACTATCCGAGAGTGAAATAGATAAGCTCACTGTGGACATGCAGTCCATCGTGTCCTTTGCCGATATGATAAGCAAGGCAGAGTTTGACGAGGCGGACGGCATTTCCATAGAAAATCCGCAGCCGCTCAGAGAGGATGTCGTGGTAGAGTCGTACCCGAGGGAGCTTATTTTAAAAAATGCTCCCACTGCCGAGGATGGATTCTTTAAGTTGCCGAGGAGGAGTGAATAATGCAGGGAAAGATTACAAAAATAAATAAAATGCTCACATCGAAGGAAATCACCGCTTCGGAGCTTGCCGGAAAATATTCTGCATATGTTGAAAAAAATGATTCTGAGCTTAATTCATATACTGAAACCACTTTCGATGAGGCTGAGAAAGCTGCTGCAGAGGTTGACCGCAAAATTTCCGCAGGCGAGGAAATATCACTGCTTGCCGGAATACCTATGACTGTTAAGGACAATATTTGCACAAGGGACGTTTCCACTACATGTGCTTCAAAGATACTTTCGGGATATAAACCTGTTTTTGATGCATTTGCCGTTGAACAGCTTAAATATAACGATGCCGTAATGATAGGCAAAACGAATATGGATGAATTCGCTATGGGTTCTACCTGTGAAACCTCGTGCTATGGAGCGACCAAGAATCCCCATAACACAGCATGCGTTCCGGGCGGAAGCTCCGGTGGAGTAGCAGCGGCTGTGGCTGCCGACTTGGCAGTTTACGGTCTTGGGAGCGATACAGGCGGCTCTGTTCGCCAGCCTGCAAGCTTTTGCGGATGTGTGGGACTTAAGCCGACCTACGGTGCTGTCAGTCGTTTCGGTCTTATTGCATATGCTTCCAGCCTTGACCAGATAGGCGTTTTGGCTCAAAATGTTGAGGATACGGCAATTGCTTTTGATGCGATTAATAAATACGACTTTAAGGATGCCACTTGCTCGGATATACCCAGACAATCGACACATTCGATGCTGAACGGTGATGTCAAGGGGCTTAAAATAGGTGTTCTTACCAATTTGTTTGACGGATTAAACCCCGAAATCAATGCAAGAATTAACGATGCTATAGATTTTTATAAAAAAATGGGTGCGGAGGTTAAAGAGATTAGTATTAATCAGTTTGACCTTGCGCTTCCGGTTTACTATATTTTGGCATGTGCGGAGGCTTCATCGAACCTTTCGCGTTATGACGGTGTGCGCTACGGACACAGAACCGCAGAATTTTCTGATTTTAATGATATGGTATGCAAAACACGTGATGAAGGTTTTGGCGTAGAGGTTAAAAGAAGAATCATGCTCGGTAACTACGTTCTCAGCTCCGGATATTTTGATGCATACTATAAAAAAGCCCAGAGAATGAGAGAGGTTATCACGGATGGCTTTAACAATGCCTTTGCCGATGTGGATGCGATTATTACACCGACCGTTGCATCAACGGCGTTTAAAATCGGCGAAATGAGCGGTGACCCGGTTACCATGTATCTAACAGATATGTGCACTGTAACGATTAATATATGCGGCTTGCCGGCTGTCAGCGTTCCTTGCGGGTTTGACAGTAATAATATGCCGATAGGTATGCAACTTATAGGAAATAAATTCTCAGAAGGCGTGCTTTTAAATGCGGCATATGCCTATGAGGATGCAATGCAGAAGGAAATTTACAGAAAACCGCAGATAGGAGGGGATTGCTTTGGATTATGAGCTTGTTATAGGTCTTGAAACACATGTGGAATTATCCACCAAAACAAAAATTTTCTGCTCGTGCTCCACGGAGTTCGGCGGTGACCCGAATACACACTGCTGTCCCGTGTGCATAGGTCTTCCCGGTTCTCTTCCGAAGCTTAACAAGGCTGTGGTTGAGTATGCGGTTAAGGCGGGACTTGCGACCAACTGCGAAATTTCAAATACTTCAAAAATGGATAGAAAGAACTACGTTTATCCCGACCTTGCCAAGGCATATCAGATTTCACAGTTTGATTATCCGCTTTGCAAAAACGGAAGTATTAAGCTTTCCGACGGAAACGTTATACGAATTAACAGGATTCATATAGAAGAGGATGCCGGAAAATTGGTTCACGATAACGGCGATGTATATGTGGATTATAACCGTGGCGGAGTTCCTCTTATAGAGATTGTAACCGAGCCGGATTTCCGTAGCGCGGAGCAGGTGAGGGAGTATTTGGAAAGATTAAGACTTACCATGAAGTACCTCGGCGTTTCCGACTGCAAGATGCAGGAAGGTTCAATGCGCTGTGATGTAAATATATCCGTACGCAAAAAAGGCGATACGGCTTTCGGTACCAGAACAGAGATAAAGAATATGAACTCGATCAACTTTATTGTAAAGGCGATAAATTCCGAGTTTGAAAGACAGGTTGACTGCATAGAGTGTCATGAGCCGATAATTCAGCAGACACTCAGATACAACGAAGCCGATAATTCCACCGAGCCTATGCGCGGTAAGGAGGACTCAAACGATTACAGATATTTCCGTGAGCCTGATTTGCCATATGTATACATTTCGGATGCAGACATTAACCGTTTAAAGGGAGAGCTTCCGGAACTTTTTGATGCTAAAACAGAGCGTTATGTAAATGAGTACGGCATTGCCGAAAAAGACGCTTTGCAGATAACCAGATATGCCAATATTGCCGCATATTTTGAGAAAATGGCTGAGATTTCAGGCGCTCCCAAGCTGTGTGCAAATGTGCTGCTTACACAGATTTTCAGATATATGGAGGATGATGATGCCAAGGAACGCTGTGAGCTTGGTGTCAGCGCTGAAAATATGGCAGAAGTGCTGAAAATGGTGGCTTCCGGCGAAATAGGCAATAACTTTGTTAAAAAGATAGTTGATAAAATGTTTGAAACAGGTAAGTCTTTTGATGAACTCTTTGATAAAAGTGATTTCGCTGCTGCCGATAACAGTACGGTCGAGCCTATAATCGATAAGGTTATAGCCGCAAATGCTAAAATTGTCGATGATTTTAAATCCGGTAAGGATAAGGCAATCAGTGCACTTATAGGTATGGTAATGCGCGAAACACGCGGTAAAGCCGACCCGAAAGCGGTTGAGAGTATGCTCAGAGAAAAATTGAAATAAAGTTAAAGTTAATCCCCATTGTCTGTTGCGACAATACGGGATATATCCTTCAATTCCCGGCATCGACGTGCTTATGCGGATATGCAAGGTTTTGCAGATTACTCCGGATTATTGCCTGATAGACTATGTAAATCCTCAAGGTGAGGATGATATTGATAATATGATAAAAGAAAAATGTAGAGAATTATCAGCTGAGCAGAAGAAGTTTACTTGTTCTTTTATAGACTGGTACAAGATAATGTAAATTATTGTCAAAAAGTATTAATAAAGCTACCTTCAAGTTTGTTTGAAGGTAGCTTTTAAATATCCGATTATTTGATTTTAAATGAATCCTTAAGTGTTGCCGTGAGGTTAAATACGACATTTTCTTTTGAAGAATATTTATCAACGGTGAAATATCCGTTTCTCATAAACTGGAAGCTGTCACCGGGTTTTGCGGATGCGAGGTCGGCATCAATTTTACAGTTTTTAAGTACCTTGAGTGAATCCGGATTGAGATTATCAAGGTAATCCTCAAGTTCACCGGGGTTTGAAGTCAAAAACAATTTTTCGTACATATTTACAGTTGCATTTAAGCAGTTGTTTGCATCAATCCACTGAATAGTTCCCTTGACTTTTCTGCCGTCGGGTGAATTTCCGCCCTTTGAGGCCGGGTCATAAGTGCATATAAGCTCTTTAACTTCTCCGTCTTCATCCTTAATGATTTCTTTTACCTTAATGAAGTATGCACCCTTCAGACGCACCTCATTGTCGGCGGTAAGGCGTTTGTAGCCTTTTACGGGAACTTCCATAAAGTCGTCTTTTTCAATAAATATATTTTTGGAGAAGGACACATTCTTTGTACCGGCATTTTCGTCGTTTGGATTTATATCTACAGGCAAAAGTTCACTTTCACCCTCGGGGTAATTTTCTATTGTAACCTTAAGCGGATTTAAAACCGCCATAGCACGTGGTGCTTTCATGTTTAAGTTTTCTCTTACGCAATGCTCTAAAATCTGATAGTCAACTACGCTGAAGGCCTTTGCGACACCGATTCTTTCCACAAAATCGATGAGTGCTTCGGCAGGATAACCCTTTCTTCTCATGGCGCATATTGTAGACATTCTGGGATCGTCCCATCCGTCAACAATACCGTCTTTAACGAGTTTTAAACATTTTCTTTTACTGGTTAAGGTATTCGTGAGGTTCAGTCTTGCAAATTCTATCTGTCTTGACGGAACAGGGTAGTCACAAGCCTTTAAAACCCATTCATACAGAGGTCTGTGGTCTTCAAATTCCAGCGAACACAATGAGTGTGTAACGCCTTCGGCGGTATCCGATATCGGATGTGCAAAGTCGTACATGGGATATACACACCATTTATTGCCTGTTCTGTGATGCTCGGCATGAAGTACACGGTATATTACCGGGTCACGCATGTTAATATTTCCCGATGACATGTCGATTTTAGCGCGCAAAACCTTGGAACCTGTTTCAAATTCACCGTCTGTCATTCTTTGGAATAAGTCGAGGTTTTCTTCCACGCTTCTGTTTCTGTATGGGCTTTCCTTTCCGGGCTCAGTGAGTGTTCCGCGGTATTGACGTATCTCCTCGGCTGTGAGGTCATCCACATAAGCCAAGCCTTTTTTTATAAGCTTCACGGCACAGTCATATATTTCCTGAAAATAGTCGGAGGCATAGTACAAGTTGTCCCACTTAAATCCAAGCCATTCGATATCTTCTTTTATGGAATCAACGTATTCTACATCCTCTTTTGTGGGATTTGTGTCGTCAAGTCTTAAATTGCATGTTCCGCCGTATTTTTTTGCGGTAGAGAAGTCAATGTTTATAGCTTTCACGTGACCTATATGAAGATATCCGTTCGGTTCGGGCGGAAAACGTGTCTGAACCTTGGTATATACTCCGTCAGCAAGGTCGTGGTCTATAGCTTCATGTATAAAATTCGATGGTGTATCCATTATTTGAGAGCCTCCTTAGCCTGTGAAATTCGTTTTATTACTCGCTCTTTTCCCATGGTTTTCATTATGGAATATAAATCCGGGGATTTTGTTCTTCCTGTTACAGCAACGCGAATTACGTTGCTCACGTCACCGACGTGACCCTTGTAAGCATCGGGATTCTTTTTGTATTCCTTAACTTCGCGTGCAAAGCCGATTTTTTCGGAAAGGTCTTTTAATGTATTAAACCATTCGTTATTATCCTGAGCTTCATCGTACATGTCAGGGTACAAGTTGAGAATTTTTTTGACATCTTCTTTTGATACATTTGATATCTCGTCGTATTTTCCGTCAAAAAGCTCATCAAACATAAATGAGAAAGCATTTCTGACCTCTGACCATTTACCGATATCCTTTCGTGGCTTGTCCGGGTTTCGGTCAAAATTAAACATTGCTGTGGCATATGCCTTGTCACGTGTGAGCAGGGTATACAGCTCACTGTCGTACACTTTTGCCCATTCTGTCGCAAGCTCATATACCTTTTCGGCAGTGTATGATGCGATTGTGTTTTTACAGATATCATTTAATTTTACCAAGTCAAAGAGTGCTCCTGAATTGCTCATCTTATTCATTTCAAGCTTAAATTCCGTCCAAGGTGCGGTTTTGTTCGCACGGCGAAAATCTTCAAAGGTGTAGTTTGCGAGATTTAACAGATATTCCATAACACCGTCTGACGGATAACCTTCGTCTGTATACCAGGTAACCGCCGCTTCGGGATCTTTACGCTTGGAAATCTTACGCTTTCCGCCGCCGTCCTCCTTCATGATAGGTGCTATATGGGCATACTTTGGCGGTTTAAAGCCGAGAAGGTAAAACATCTGTAAATGTATCGGTATGGAGGATATCCACTCGTCACCGCGTATAACATTTGTGGTGCGCATAAGGTGGTCATCCACAACATGCGCAAAGTGGTAGGTGGGTATGCCGTCCGACTTGAGTATAACCACATCGGTTATGTTTTCGGGCATTTCGATTTTTCCGCGTATGCCGTCTTTAAAGGATATACGTTTGTTTACATCGCCGGGAGATTTGAGCCTTAATACATACGGCTTTCCGGCTTTTATGTTTTCTTCGATTTCTTCATAGGTTAAATTTCTGCACAGTGCATATTCACCGTAATAACCCGGTAAAAGTTTATCCGCTTCTTGCTTTTCGCGCAGAGCGGAAAGGGTTTCCTCGCTGCAGAAGCATGGGTAGGCATAGCCCTTTTCTACCAGTGATTTTGCAAAGCATTTGTAGATTTTTTCTCTTTCGCTCTGCTTGTACGGACCGTAATCACCGGTTTGAATATCAAAATCGGTAAATCCTTCGTCGATTTGTATACCGAAGGAGTTAAGACCTTCTATTATTTTTGAAACGCCGTTTTCAACTTCGCGTTTTTTGTCGGTGTCCTCAATTCTCAATATGAATTTTCCTCCGCTTTGATGTGCTGTCCTTTCGGATATAAGCGCAGCAAACAGTCCGCCGATGTGTAAAAATCCGGTCGGGCTCGGTGCAAAACGAGTAACTTTCGCACCTTCCGGCAGATTTCTTGCCGGGAACATCTTTTCGTAATCTTCACAGGTTTTGTCTATATCGGGAAACAGAAGCTGTGCAAGTTTGTTATAATCCATTATATCACCCTTTAATCAAAATAGTTATCCTTTATTTTACCATAAATAATGTGTGTTGTCAAAAAAATCATATCCCGAAGGATTCGGTAATTCCCACAACTTCGATTCTGCCGTCGTGGGTGAGCCCCTTAACAGTGCCGTTTGAATTTAATATACGCGATATCTCCATTAGGTGACGCTGCTTGATTTTCTCTCCGGGAATAATCAGCGGTATTTCATCGGGCATTCGATATATTATTCTTTTATTTATTCTGTCTTGTGCCATGTCCGCCGTTACAAAGTCACTTGAAGCGTTGAAGGCTTTTTCGGGTGTGAGCCTCAGCTCGGTGGAATTGTTGTCGGCTTCGTTTGTCACCTCGTCGATGATGATTTTTTTCTTGGTAACATTTTTTGAAAGTGCCGCCAGTGCGTGAAAAAGCTTGTGGATTTCTTTCTTTGAATTATATATTCCCGCTATGCATATAACATTGTTTCCGCTCGCGGATTCAACTTCGATGTTATATTTTTTTCTCAGAAAGTCTGCCGCTTCATATCCGCTCATTTTTGCATGTGTAAAATTAAGAATTATTCTTGAGGCATCGCATGCGTATATACTGTCCGTGCCGCACAGTTCGTCGCCAAGCCAGCGTATATCGGTGTTGTCACATATTATTTTACGGCATTTGCATATTTCCTCGTACAGCTCATCGAATTTATCCATGTTTTCAAATGCTGAGTAGACGGCGTTTTCAAGTGTGCACAAAAGTGCAGGTGATGCCGCCGCGGTTTCGTACATTCTGGCTATGTCTGTTATTCTCTGAAAATCGATTTCGGGGTCGTTTATGTGTAAAAGTGCACCGCCGCCGAATGAGCCGAGAGTTTTGTGAGCACTTTGTACGGATAAATCCGCTCCCAGAAGAACCGAAGGACGCGGAAAGCTTTTTGAAAATCCGAAGTGTGCTCCCAGAGCTTCGTCTACGAGAAGCTTCATACCGCTGTCGTGTACTGTATGGGATATTTTCTTTATATCGGATACCACACCGAAATATGTGGGGGAGGTTATAATCACGGCCTTTGCATCACGGTTTGCCACAATGGTCTTTTCAAGCGCATCGATATCTATACCGCCGTCTATAGAGTATTGGTAGTTGTAGGGTCTTTTGAAAAACACCGGTTCAAGTCCCTGAATTATTATACCGTTTATAACAGCTCTGTGACAGCTTCTGTCGACTATAACTTTGTCGCCGCGTTTTAGGTATGCGCCCAGCATGGCATATATACCTGCTGTTGCACCGTTTCTGAGATACATGCTGCGGCAGGTTTTGTAGAGCTTGCTTATTTCATCCTCGCTTACTGCGGTAAGCTCTCTTAAATTAAGGCTGTCGCCGTCTTTTGATGAGCCGTATAAATCCAGCTTGCTCAAGGAACGTGTATGCATTGTGATTTTTCCCTTGTGTCCCGGGGCGTTAAAGGGAATCCTCTGCATTTTTGAATATTTATATAAACCTGAAAAAATCGGGGATTTCAATTTTATTTTTCCTCCTTTGTTTCGTTTGCGTATATAGCCATGAGTCCTTCCAAGGTGAGGTTTGAATCGGTGATATCGATTGTCTTTGCTTCCTTCGATATCATTCTGGCAAGACCTCCCGTTGCTATAACGCGAGCGTTACCGAGCTCGGATTTCATTTGATTTACGATGTTATCCACACTTCCTGCATAGCCGTAGTACATGCCTGACTGCATGCTTTCAACCGTGTTTGTTCCGATTACCTTTTCAGGCTTCGCAATTTCGATTTTGGGAAGCTTGGCGGTTTTTTCAACAAGAGCATTAAGACTTATTTTTATACCGGGCAGTATAACACCGCCGAGATACTCACGCTTGTCGCTTACCGCACAGAAGGTGGTCGCCGTTCCGAAATCGATAATTATAAACGGCGGTTCGTATTTTTGCAGTGCTCCCACGGCATTTACAAGTCTGTCTGCACCTATTTCTTTTGGATTATCATATTTTAATATCAAATCCATTTTTGATTTGCTGCTTACTATGAGCGGTTCTATACCGATGTATTTTCTGACCGCATGTGTAAGCGAGTACATAATCGGTGGCACAACCGAGGAGATTATACATCCGTTAATATCGGAAACATCCACATTTCCGAGCGCAAAGTAACTGCGCAGTGTCATACCGATTTCATCACTTGTAAGCTCACGGTTGGTAGTCATTCGCCAGCTTGCGGTGATTTTTTCGTCCTTACACAGACCTATGGTTACATTTGTATTTCCTACATCTATCAAAAGTATCATTTTCATTATCCTTTCATACGTATCCGTAAATGCCGCGTACAGAAACCTCGCCGTAATTTACGTTTACAGTCTTGCCATCAATAAGTACATTCAACGAGCCGTCTGCGAGAATGTCGGTACACAGACCGCGCGCTTCGGTTCCTTTTCCGTTAAAATGAACCGTAACCTCACGGTTAAGGGTTACGCAGGCGTTTTTATATTCACTTAAAATTGCGTTTTGGTTGGTGCGGTAACAGACATTGTCAATTTCGTGCATTACTTCGGCAAACAGTCGGTTTTCATCGATTTCTCTTCCGCACATAACCTTTAGAGATATTGCATTCGGTAAATCCGAGCCAAAGTCCGTGATGTTCGCATTTATGCCTATACCGACAGACACTCCGGTTACTTCATTTCCGCATAAATTGGTTTTGCTCAGAATCCCGCACAGTTTCCTGCCGCCGCAAACAATGTCATTAGGCCATTTTATTTTACAATCGGCATACTTGCTGAGTGCGCGATATACTCCCACGGCACAGGTTATGGTTATAAAAGGGATGGTGTCTGTATTAAGCGGCGGAAGGAGCAAAAATGAAAAATATATTCCGCCTTCAATACTTTTCCAGTTTCTGCCGAGCCTGCCAACACCCGCTGTTTGGTGTGCAGCAAGGACAGTTAATCCCTCACATGGTTCAAATTCTTTCAATTTATCAAAGGTTGAGGTGACTGTATCACAGTATATCAGCTTTTTTTGAATGTCAAAGCTTTGAAGTGCGGCATTTGCTCCGTTCTCAGACAGTTTACAATTATTTATGTCAGTTTTTTTCATAAATTCCCAACCTTGCATTGGCTTCGCCGTTGTTTATTTCTATTATACCGTATGAACTTGTTGAACCTGGGTTCATGATAATCATGCCGCTTGATATTTCCAAGTGCTTACTGTGTGTGTGTCCGTAAAGAACGATGTCGGCATTTATCGATTCAGCCTTGTATGCAAGGCGGTCTATGCCTAGTTTAACATTATATTTGTGTCCATGACACATAAATATTTTTTTTCCGTCGAGAGTAAATGTGCGCTCGTAGGGAATATCCGGGTATCGCTGCGGATAGTCGTTGTTTCCCATAACGCTTAAAATAATGCGGCTCGGAAATCGCTTTTGAAGCTGTACGCAATCTTCGCACATATCGCCAAGATGGAGCACATAATCGGGATTTGTGCGTGTGATTAAGTCGATTGCATTGTCAATACGGTGATGTGTATCACTTATAATAAGAAGTTTCAAATTCATTTCACCTCAGAATATATTATACAATAAAAAAAGTTAAATTGCAACATTTTTGTAATAATTAAGAAATATTTTCTTTTTCAAAGCGTTCGTTAGCGTATACGCAAAAACGGAAATATGAGGTGTAATACGAATCATATTTCCGTTAGTATCATATATGCTTTTAAAAGTTATTTTAATACCCCAGCTGTTCTCCTACGATTATCACGTTGATTCTACCCTTGAAGGCAGAAGCTTGAGGTCCCATAACAACGTAATTTCGGCATATTCTGTCCTCGCTTTTGCAGCCGGAGCACATGGGTGCGGCAGGACTTTTCAGAGATACACATTCGCCTTCGGTGCTGCAGTAGGTTTTCTTATTCAGTCTTACGCAGTTTGCCGGGGCGGTTAAGCTCTTAACTCTCTTTACGGCATCGTCAAGGCAGCCTACGATTTTATTATATCCTGCAACGATAATCACTTTTTTGGGACCGTAGAGTAATGCGGCTACGCGGTTTGAGTTACCGTCCACATTGTACAGCTCGCCGTTTTCGGTAATTGCATTTGTGCTGCTGAGGTATACATCAGCGGAAAATGCCGACCTGTATATTTTTTCGATATCATCTTTTGTAAGACCCGGAGCGGAGCGGTCGAGATAATTGTATTTGCCGCTTTTAAGCAATTCGGTTATTTTACATTCACTGAGAGTGACAGAGCCGCCGTGAGTGACGGTATCACCGTCGCAGAGCATGCTTTCGGTGACCACTTTCGCTTCCTCTTTCGTTTCAACATAATATGCGTTCATGTTATTTGCATTAAGCGCACGTATAACCTTTTGTATTTTCGTTTCAATGGTCTGCTTTATGCTTTCATCCATACTAAACACCTCAAATCTATTTTCTGTCGTCAATGTGTATATATTCTTTTTCGTTTCTGCACAAGCTCTTGTATGCCGGACGTATAATCCTGCCGCCGGATATGATTTCCTCCATTCGATGTGCGCACCATCCCGCGGTTCTGGATATTGCGAAAAGCGGTGTGTACATTTCGGGCGGAATTTTAAGCATCTTGTACACGAATCCTGAATAAAAGTCTACATTCGCACAAATGGTTTTGTTGTCACCCTTGATATCATTGAATACCTTTGGTGCCAGTTTTTCGACGGTTTTGTAAAGAGTAAATTCCGCGTCAAGTCCGGTCTGTGCGGAGAGCTTTTCAGCTTTTCTTTTAAGTATGATTGTACGCGGGTCGGACAGAGTGTAGACTGCATGTCCCATACCGTAGATAAGACCGCTTCTGTCGTTTGCCTTGCGTTTTACTATTTTTGCAAGGTAATTGTATACCTCGTCCTCGTTTTCCCAGTTTTGTACGTTTTTCATGATGTTGTCCATCATTTTCATGACCTGAGCGTTCGCTCCGCCGTGCTTCGGACCCTTAAGTGAGCATATGGAACCGGCTATGGCACTGTATGTATCTGTTCCCGAGGATGAGAGAACTCGGCATGTAAAGGTACTGTTGTTTCCGCCGCCGTGTTCGGCATGAAGCATGAGAGCAGTGTCGAGGATTTCGGCATCCAGTGTGGTAAACTGTTTATTTTTCGAGAGCATTCTGAGCAGATTTTCAGCTATGGAAAGCTCGGGCTTAGGCTGATGGATTATCAGGCTTTTATTGTCAAAGTAATGCTTTTTTGCACTGTATGAGTATGCCGCTATAATAGGCATGCGTGCCAGAAGCTGAATCGACTGACGCAGAATATTTTCTATCGAACAGTCATCCGGATTAGTATCGTATGTATACAGTGAGAGCACGCTGCGTGCCATTTTATTCATAATATCTTTGCTGGGACCTTTAAGTATTACATCCTCGGTGAAGGAATCAGGCAGCTCGCGGTTGTATGCCAGAAAATCGCAGAAGTTTGTAAGCTCGTCCTTGGTGGGGAGCTTGCCGAACAAAAGTAGGTAGCATATTTCCTCAAAACCGAATCGGTTGTTAAGACCATATGATTCGGTGATATCATTTATATCATATCCTCGGTATGAAAGCTTGCCGTCAATAGCGGTTTTTTCGCTTTCACTTACAACGTAGCCATGAACCTCACTGACATTTGTAAGTCCGGCAAGTACACCTGAGCCGTCCATGTTTCTTAAACCGCGCTTAACGTGATATGATACGTATTCGTCCTTGTCGATACTGTAGTATTCTGCAGCATTGCTGCACATGTTTCCGAACGTCTGCTTGCGCAATTCACTTTTTGATTTATTGTTTTTTGAATTATCCACTATTATAAACCTCCTGTCAATAAAGATGTATATAAACAGCATTATCTGATTATTTAAAATTAATGCGGACAAAATCTTACATTTTAAGTATATCATTTTTTAAAGAATTTTTCAATGTTTTTAAAAAATGAGTTCTAACATTTGATAAATTTTTATATATTGTAAAAAAAGACAGGGTATTTTTTGGGTATAATATACATTCTGTGAGGTGTATTTTGAAATATATAATTTCTTGGGTTGCAATTTTGAGCATTGCCTTGATTTTGATTCCAATGGGTGTAAATCTGATTTTATGTAATCAACCTCCGTCGGAAATTAAGACTGACGTTGTTAGAAACATAAAGGTGCTTATGAGCGAAAACAACGAAATCAAGACGATGGATATCAATGAATATATAGTCGGTGTTGTGGCAGCTGAAATGCCTGCAACCTTTGAAGTTGAGGCGCTTATGGCGCAGGCTGTTGCCGCAAGAACCTATACTGTAAGCAGGCTTAAAGAAACTGCTCACTCAAAAGTGCATAAGGGTGCCGATATCTGTACCGACCCGTCCCATTGCCAGGCATACATTTCACAAAAAGATGCATGTGCCAAATGGGATAAAAATGCAAGTGAGTATTTAAAAAAATGCAAAAAAGCAGTATATGACACATCAGACGTAATTATGGTTTATGAGGACGAACCCGTTAAGGCTGTCTTTCATTCATCAAGCAGTGGTTTGACCGAATGTGCGGCTGATGTGTGGGGCGGCGATGTACCGTACCTGGTCAGCGTCGAAAGTCCCGGTGAGGAAAAGTGTCCGTCACACAAAAGCAAGGTTACGGTATCTGTATCGGAATTCAAAAAAATTGTATCAAAAAAATACAATGTCGATTTTTCTGGCAGAATTATAGGCGCATCCGTTAAAACCGACGGCGGAATGGTAAAGGAACTTGAGGTCGGAAATATTAAGATAAAGGGTACAGAGATACGCAGTATGTTTAAACTCCGCTCTGCTTGCTTTGAAGTGCGAGTTGATGAGAAAAACATCGTTTTTGACGTGGTCGGAAACGGTCACGGTGTCGGTATGAGCCAGTACGGAGCCAATTATTTGGCTTCTGTCGGGTATGATTACAAGCAGATTTTAAAAAAATACTATACAGGTATAGAATTTTCGGCGCTGAATGAATAAAATGCCTGCCTTGGTACATTATATGTGTATGCTTTATTTGTACCGAAGGGAAGGATTTATTTTGAAAAATGAAAGAGTGCGCGGCTACGGAAACGTTAAAAAGAGTGTCACATTCAGAGATAATTTGGTTGTTTTTGGTCTTTGTTTTGTATGTGCGGCTGTTATAGGAATTACGTTATATGCCTCAAATGTCAAAAAGAACAGCGAAGCTGAAATCCGGCTGAGCCGAGCCGAGTACAATGAAAATGAGGATTACTCGGAAATAAGCATTGAAACCGAAGGAAATGAAGAGCCTTCGAGTGATATCGAGAGTGCGAACATTGACGAGTATGAAACAACTGCAACCGAGGATGAGCCGGGAGACGATGAAACGACGGTTTTAACTGAAGTAAAGCCGCTTTCGTTTTCTGCGCCGCTAAAGGGAAGTTTGATGAAAGAGCAGAGCTCATCGGAGCTTATGTATTCGAAAACGCTGGAGGATTGGCGGCTGCATAATGGTATAGACATCGGAGCAAAAATCGGCTCAACGGTGTGTGCGGTGGCGGATGGTGTGGTCACAGAGGCGAAAAAGGACGTGCTGTACGGTTACACGATTGTAATTGACCACGGAAATGATACAAAAAGTATATACTGTAATCTCACCGGAACCGCAATGGTTCAAAACGGTAAAACCATAGAAAAGGGTGAACCGATAGGGATGGTCGGTGACAGTGCTATCTGCGAAACCGTCGAGGAGGCACATCTGCATTTTGAAATGACAATCGGTGGCGCATATGTAAATCCGCTTGAATATTTTTCATTATAAAAGTATCTTGAACTGCAGACGGCATGTCTATTCATCAAGGCATGTCGCCTGAAGCGGATTTACTCTGCATTGCTTTTGGCATATTTACTTGGAAGGATGCCGTATTGCTTTTTAAATATTAACGAAAAATAATTAAAATCGTTTAATCCCGATTCCACAGCCGCTTCGGCGACAGTGGCACCGCTTTTTAGCAGAAAAGCAGCGTTTTCGAGCCTACAGGTCCTTATGTATGCTGCGATACTCATTCCGAAGGCTTCGTGCGAAAGCTTGTACAGCTTATTTTTGCTTATTCCGAATTTTTCGCATATCAGACGTACGCATAAATCGTCGGTCAGATTTTGCCTGATGTATTGCGAAATCATTGCCGACAGGCAGTTTTCTGTCACGTTTATCAGATTGTTGACCCATAGATAGCATATGCAGGTTTCCATGATTTTTACAGCAGCGTTTATCTGATTATGCTTTTGGGTTGAGATTTTGTCGTAGAGCTTATCGATATTCTCAGTATGGCAAAAACTTTGGGCATATTCGACTATTTTTTCTTTGTTTTGCTTCTTTACCGACCTTTCGATAATTTGTCCGAGCATTACATATCCCAGAATCATTCCGTCCATTTTTACAGGGCTTACAGCTTCCTGAAGACCGCAGTGACAGGTGTACATGTAGGTGACACCTGTTTTGGCGCATATGCGCTGAGCTTTTTTGTCGTTTTCGTTGCAGAGGGCATCAAATTCCGGACATTTGCGCATGGATGAACAAAATGCCCCTTCGTCGTGCGGCACAGCGAGTATTTTGTTAAATTCATTATCGTAAAGAACAATTCTGAGCTTTGTCAGCGTATGAAATTGCAGCAGCAGCTCGTAGAGCTTATCGATATCTGCAATGATTTTCATAATAATCACCTTCCGGGACAAAATTAAAGATTTTAAAACATATACCCATTGACATGCTAAATCTCCGTATGATACAATTATACTGTACACTTTAGCATGTGTCAATCTATTTTAACAAATGAAAAAAGACAGCAACCACTGTCGGGAATATTACAAAGAGAGGGATAAATATGTTGCTTGATTTTTCGCAGAACAATATGTACGTATTGTTTGAAATTACCGAAAATCAGAATGTTGCATTAAAGTATTTCTCAAATGCCGAGCTTAAAGGCAGTGAGAAAAAGGATATTGACGATTGCCTCATATCCGATGTACATATAAGCGGTGAGATACCGGACGGCAGATTCGGTGCGAAGCATGTCGAAACATCAGAAATGAAAAAGCTTAAGTATGAGAAACATAATTATTATGAAAACGAATACGGAAACAAGCTTGAATTTTTCTTGAAGAGCGAGAAGGTCGAAATGACCGTGCACTATCAGTTTTATAATGGTATTTCGGTTGTCAGAGCATGGAAAACCGTCAAAAATATTTCGGATGAGATTATAGGACTTGAGTATGTGCCGTCGTTTGCATATACGGGTCTTGATGAAAATAATTTAAAGGTTATGATTCCGCATAATTCATGGCGTCGTGAACTGGATTGGAAGGAATATACGCCATGCGAGCTTGGATTTAACAGATATACGGTTATGGGTACAAAGAGAATTGCCGTTTCAAATACGGGTTCTAATTCCTCAAAGGAATATTTGCCTATGGCGGCTGTCGTAAATGATAATTCGGTTCTTATGTGGCAGATAGAAAATAACGGTTCCTGGCAGTGGGAAATAAGTGATGCCAATGACTTGGTATATCTTAAAATAAGCGGACCTGATGACCAGCAAAATTCATGGTACAAGGAATTGGCTCCGGGGGAAAGCTTTGAAAGCGTAAAAGCGGCATTGACCGTTGCGGATAAATTTGATGCGGCGCTCTCTGCCATGACATGGTACAGAAGGATAATTTTCAATGACAGCGAAGAAAACAGAAAGCTTCCTGTAATATTTAATGACTATATGAATTGCTTATGGGCAGACCCGACAGAGGAGAAGCTCATACCGATGATAGATATAGCGGCAGACCTCGGAAGTGAATACTACTGTATGGATGCCGGATGGTATGCCGACGGTACTTGGTGGGAAACTGTGGGCGAATGGAAGGAACAGAAAAAACGATTTCCGAACGGAATAAGAAAGGTATTCGACTATGCCAGAAGCAAAGGTATGATTCCGGGAATTTGGCTTGAAATCGAGGTTATGGGAATTAATTGCCCGGTACTTGACAAATTCGAGGATGAATGTTTCTTTATGCGTCACGGAAAACGTGTGGTAAATCGCGGCAGATATCAGCTGGATTTCAGAAGCGAAAAGGTAAGGGCATATGCCACAAAGGTCGTAGACCGTGTCGTGATGGAATACGGAGCGGGATATATAAAGCTGGATTATAACTGTACTCCCGGTGTCGGCACAGAGGTGGATGCCGACAGCTTTGGCGACGGACTTTTAGGGCACACACACGCATACTTGGATTGGATAAGAGAAATAAAGGCAAAATATCCTGAACTTATCTTGGAAAACTGCTCCAGCGGTGGTATGAGAATGGATTATGCCATGCTTTCGGAGCATCACTTGCAGTCAGTGACAGACCAGGAAGATTTTAAATATTTGGCTTACATCGCTGCTGCGGCACCTACAGCGGTTCTTCCGGAGCAGGCAGCTGTATGGGCTTATCCCGTAGAAACCAACAGTGCGGATGAAACCGCGCTTATCATGGTAAGTTCCATGCTTCAGAGGATACATCTCAGCGGACAGGTTGACAAGATGAGCGAGAAAAACACTCAGCTCATAAAAGAAGCGATAAGCTGCTATAAACACATAAGAGGTGATATACACGCCTCTGTACCGTATTATCCATTGGGAATACCGCAGCTCGGCGACGATGTGATATGCTATGGATTTGAGTTTGACGGCGGTGTAAGATTAGCGGCAATGTGCCTGAATGAAAGCACAAAAACACTGATGGTTCCGGTTGAGTATGAATCTGCGGAAATACTGTATCCGTCGGACAGTCAAATTAAATTGTCTGATGCGGAAAACGGACTTAAAATTGATTTCCCGTCGGCATGTACGGCGGCAATTATAGAACTTACAAAAAAGGAGAGATGAATATGAAATTCGCATTGTATTTCGGAAACAGAGGCTTTATGCCGGCAGAGCTTATCGAAGGTGCCAGAGATGACATGGTTAAGGCGGTTGAAAATGCCGGCTATGATTATCTTATAATGGACAAGGACGCCACACGCTACGGTGCCGTTGAAACCCGCGATGAGGGCTTGCTTTATGCAAAGTGGCTTAAATCGCACGAGGGCGAATATGACGGTGTGATACTTTGCATGCCGATATTCGTGGATGAGAACGGCGCAATCGCGGCACTTCGCGATGCGGGAGTTCCTATTTTGATGCAGGCATACCCCGATGAAATAGGAAAGATGGATTTTGCACACAGACGTGATGCTTTTTGCGGAAAATTTTCGGTGACCGACGTATTTGAACAGTATAAGGTTCCGTATACCGTTATGACTCCGCACGTAGTACATCCGCTCTCGGATGCATTTGCACAGAATTTGCATGATTTTGCAGCGATTTGCCGTGTCGTAAACGGTATGAAACGCTTTAATATAGGCTGTATCGGAGCCAGAACGACTGCGTTTAAGACAGTACGCTTCGATGAAGTGACGATGCAGCGCCATGGAATTAACGTGGAGAGCTTCGATTTGTCAGAACTGTTTGAATTTGTCAGGGCAAAAAAGGATGATGATGAAAAGGTAATCTCCAAAAAAGCTGTACTTGAAAATTATACTGATTTTTCAAATGTTCCCGAGGACAAGAAGAACATGCTGGCTAAAATCAGCGTTGTAATAGATGAATACATCGATACATATCATCTTGATGCTATTGCACTTCGTTGCTGGAACGAGATGGAAACCTACCTCAGAGTTTGTCCGTGCGTACTGATTTCCGAACTGAATGACAGAGGAATAACAGCTTCGTGCGAGATAGATATGTGCTCGGCAATCACCATGCGTGCTCTTTCGCTTGCTACTGAGGGACCTGCCGCATGTCTTGACTGGAATAACAACTACGGTGATGACCCGGATAAGGTTATACTTTTCCATTGCGGTTCCACAGCTCAGACGCTCATGGACGGCAAGGGAACAGTTACCTCTCACAAGATGTTTGACAAGGGCGATCCCGGAAGCGGCTGGGGTACAAATGAGGGCAGAATCGCCGCATTCCCTATGACCTTCTCAAACTGCAAGACTGAGGACGGTAAAATAACCATCTATTTCAGTGAGGGCGAATTTACCGGCGAAGATATAGAAAAAGAATTTTTCGGCTGCGGCGGTGTCGCTAAAATCGACGGTTTGCAGAATAAGCTTATAAAGCTTGCTCGTGGAGGATTTAAGCATCATACAACAGTAGCAAACGGACATGCTAAAAAGATTTTGGAAGAAGCTTTTAAATATTATCTCGGTTACGATGTTGTAAGCATAGATGATTAAAGAATGGTTTACGGAGAATTGATATGAATAAATATATTGGAAACGAGCTTCAAATATACGGTGTCACCGAAATGCGCTTGATGGGCGGAAAGGCGGATGGCATGCGCATGCTGTCGGTACGAAATGGCGGCGGACTTGAATTTGAGATTTCACTTGACCGCTGCGGAGATATTTCGCGCCTGACCTTCAAGGGCGATAACATGGGTTATTTCGCACCGTGCGGATATGTATCTCCGAAGTATTATGATAATGTCGGGACCGGATTTTTAAAATCGTTTACAGCAGGTTTTTTCACTACCTGCGGTTTAACGGCAGTCGGCAGTCCGTGTGTGGATGATGGTGAAGAGCTCCCGCTCCATGGTACAATATCGAATACACCGTGTGATAATTACTGTCACTATATCGAAAACGATGAGCTTCACATAAGACTTACTGTAAGAGAAGCATCGTTGTTCGCTCATAAGCTTGTTTTGGAGAGGGAATATGTGTGTCCGCTTTTTAAAAACGAAATCAGTTTGACCGACCGAATAAAAAATGCCGGCTCTGATGATACACCGCTTGAAGTGCTCTATCACTGCAATATGGGTTATCCACTTTTGTCGGAGAATGCCGAGGTTAAGATTCCGTCACTTGATGTCAAGCCTCGGAATGACCATGCAAAAGAGGGTATGGATAATTGCTTTAAAGTTGAAAAACCACAGCGTGGATATGAAGAAAAGTGCTATTACCATACTTTGTCTGGAAAACCCTGCGTATCGATATATAATAAAGACATAAACAAGGGTCTTAATATTAAATACGATACTGCCGAGCTTCCTTTCTTTACCGAGTGGAAAATGATGGGAGAGTATGAGTATGTGCTCGGACTTGAACCGGGTAATTGTCTGCCGGATGGACGCGATGTCATGCGGGCGAGCGGTTCTTTGGAATTTTTAAAACCCGATGAAGAAAAAATACACAATATTAAATTTGAATTTACGGAGTAGACGTTAAATTCATAATAAGATAAAATCAGCCGCTGCGGCATATGTCTGCAGCGGCTTTTACAGTGTTACGGTACAGGCGATTGTCGTGTTAACGGTCTTTTCGTGTTCTTTATATGATAGTCACCGTAAATTCCGGTAATTCACAGCCGCGCTCCTCCAAGATGTCAGAAAGTACAAATTCCAGAGTTGAAGGCATTACCAAATTCTCTGCCAGCTTGTCGATAAGCTTTTCGGTTCCTTTCTTGGAGGTATAGATATCATTTACCACAGCCTGCTCAATTATTTTTTCATAGCCGTTTTCTTCATATTTCTTTTCTATCTCCACACCGTATATTAAAGCGGAAAATCTCGCATCGGGAACATTAATCTCGGATTCGAGTATATAATAATCCAAATAAAAGCCGCCGAAGCCGGCACCGTCCGGATTTACGCCCACGTATCGGCGTTGAGTAAGGATTTTTTGCATATGGGTCACCCTTTCGTATATTCTGTATATTAATTATAATATAATTG
>CAYRGA010000019.1:0-23351 GCA_964423705.1 uncultured Oscillospiraceae bacterium | reverse complement strand
GTATAGGGATATATATTTTTTTGAGCGCCTTTCTCAACGTTATTCCACAGTTCAAATGTAAAATCGGGTGAGGTTCCGCGGAAGTAGAAGTCGCGGACGGTGCGACGTACCAGACGTGTTTTTTCACTGGATATACGGGAGCCGTCGTCCTTTTTCAGGCAGGTCAGGGCAGTACAGTATACTCTGTATTTATTTTTATCGGAAACTGACATTCCGAGCTTTTCGTTAAGAGCATGTATACCCTCCACGATTATGATTTCGTTGTCGGACAGCTGCATTTCGGACATGCTTCTTGAAGCCCTGGCATTTAAAAAATCGAAATTAGGCATAACGATTTTTTCGCCGTTTATAAGCTTTTGAATGTGTTCGTTAAAAAGCTTATAGTCAATCGACTCAAAGGCTTCAAAATCAGCCTTTCCCTCGTCGTTCTTCGGCATATCCGCAATTTCTATGAAATAATTGTCAAGGGAAATGCTTATCGCTCGTATGCCCAATACTCGCAGGTGAAGCTGAAGGCGGTACGCAAATGACGTCTTTCCCGAGCCTGACGGACCGCTTATCAGTATCAGTTTTTTCTGCGGATTATTTTTGATTCTTTCGGCGATTTCGGATATATTCTGTTCGTGCCATATTTCACTTAAGTTTACAAGCTTTGCGGTTTTGTTTTCCGAAACAATTCGGTTTATATCGGAAACGGTCGATATATTCAGCTCGCTGCACCAGTTTCTGTATGCTTCCAGGCATTGCTCTACACGTGTCATAATATCACACCTTTAATATATTTTTTCTTGCAATCATTTCATCGATGCGGTTTATGTATTCCGAAGCTTCCTTTACATTAAAAATGCGGTCTATTTTACTTCCGTTTATGATTTTGGTGGATGCGCCGGCTCCGACTGCGTATATGCTCTGTACCTCCTCCATAATGTGGATGTTGTACAGACATTCGTGATTATCATCACAGTAGCCCACGTTTTCGAGGTTACCGAGCATGTTTTTCTGACGGTACATGTAGTAAGGCTTTTTATTCAGCTTATCCATGCGCTTTGCCGCCGAACTTAGCATATTGTTTACCGTGTCGGAGGCAGTACGTGTGTACATGCTGTATTTCCCGTCGAGGAAAGAGCCGTGCTTTACAGACATGGTGTGCACTGTGACACTTTGGGGATTAAGCTTTTCGATTTCATTTAGAGTATATTCAAAATCGTTCTCCGTTTCCTCGGGAAGCCCCGCTATGATATCGGTATTTATATGGCTGAAGCCGAGCCGTACCGCCATATCGTAGGTCTTGATTATATCCTCGGGGGTGTGCCTTCTGCCTATGATATCCAGTGTCTTTTGGTTCATTGTCTGAGGGTTTATACTTATCCTGGAAATTCCGAAGCTCTTTATTATGCGGAGCTTTTCTTCGTTAATGGTATCGGGTCTGCCGGCTTCGAGTGTAAATTCACGTATGCTGTCAAGGTCAAAGGTGCCGTAAACACAGTCCAGCAGTCCTTGAAGCTGCCCTTCCGAAAGGCTGGTGGGAGTGCCGCCGCCGATGTATACGGTGTCAATCGTAAGGCCGTTGTTTTTTATGATTTCCGCCGTTCTTACAATCTCTTTTTCAAGTGCATTCATGTACGGCTCAGTGAGCTTGTTGGAAAAATTGACGGATTGAGATGTAAATGAGCAATACAGGCATCTTGTGGGGCAGAAGGGGATTCCGACATATAGGCTTACCGAGTTTTTCGGTATGGCATTTATAAGCTCCCTTTCGCGGTATGCCACATCGGAGGCAATTTTAATTTTATCCTCGCTGCACAGGTAAAATTCCCTCAAATATTTTTCAATATCGGCTCTTTCACTGCCTCGGTCGGCAAGCTCTCGCACGATTTTGCTCGGTCTTATACCTGTTATAAGTCCCCATGGCAGTTTAGTGTTCAGAGCCTTGTCAAATGCTGAATTTATAGATTTTTTCACGTAGGTTTTGCAAAAATCGTTCTCTGCGGTACTGTCCTCGTACAGCTTTTGATTCAAGTTCAATACGGTTCTGTAGATATATCTGCCGTTTTCAATATCCAGGCTGCTTATGACGTAGTCCTCGGATGAATCGGGGATATAATCGACGATTTCAATTTTTATCTTTGGCATATGCGCCGTTATCATTTCGCGTGCGGCGTATTCTTCATTATGATTTTTGAGTATAAGTTTCATATCGGTTTTTAAACAAACGGATTGTTTTCCTTTTCGTATAATATGCTTGTCGCTTCTCCGTGACCGGGAAAGACGGTGATTTGCTCATCCAAGGTGAGGATTTTGTTTTTGATGGAGTTTATTATGTCTTCAAAGCTTCCGCCGATAAAATCGGTTCGGCCGATTGACTGTCTGAAAAGCGTATCTCCGCTGAACAGGTAAGTATCGCACAGGATGCACATGCTGCCCTTGGTGTGCCCGGGAGTATGGATAAAGCGTAAATCCGTTCCCGCAAACGGCAGTGTGTCGTCGTCCGAAACGGAGATATCCGCTGTGGATTTCGGTGACGGAAATCCGAATTGACTGCACAAATTCCACACATCATTGTTCAGAGGGGCTTCGTCACTTCTGTTGACAACGATTTTGGCATCGTATCTGCGTTTCAGCTCGTCAAGTGCGCCTATGTGGTCTGCATGTGCATGGGTCAATATGATGTAAGAAAGCTTTAAATCGGTAGAATCAATGTAATTTATAATTTTGTCCGCTTCGTCACCGGGGTCGATTACAAAGGCTTCTTCTGTTGCTTCATCCGAAACGATATAGCAGTTTGCTTCAAGTGCGCCCAAAGGCATGCAGTGTATATTCATATAATTATCTCCCATCAATTATTTCTCGTAACTTCGATGATGTCTTTAAGATTTTTGAGTTTTTTGGTAAGGGTGTTTAATTGGTCGGTATTTGACACTTCGACCGTTATCTCCACTATAGCTATCGAATCCTTCGTGGAGCGGGCGTTTATAGACTTTAAGGACACCTTTGTGTCGCTTACCGAATTTGCTATTTCAAGCACCAAGCCGTCACGGTCGTTGCAAATAATCTTAAGTCTTGCAAGGTATGATGAATTTCGGCGGTTTTCCCATGAAACATCGATTAAGCGCGCCTTTTCGGCATCATCCTTGTACATGGCGGCAATGTTTATGCAATCCTGACGATGTATGGACACACCTCTGCCGCGTGTGATGTAGCCGATTATCTTGTCACCGGGGACGGGGTTGCAGCATTTGGAGTAGCGTATCAGGCAGTTTGACACACCTTTAACCACTATTCCGTCCGAGGAATCCTTGCCGTTGCTTTGAGCGGGCGGCAGAGATTCTGTCGGGACTTCCGTTACCGATTTTTGGTTCAGCCGTTTGTATTCATCCTTAAGCTTATTTATAAGATTTGTAAGGTGCAGACCGCCGTAGCCCAGGTTTGCATATAAATCGTCCTCGTTCGTATAGCCGTAGCGTTTTACTATGAGAGCCATGTATTCCGGTGAATTTAAGTTCAAATGAGATAATCCCTGACGTTTTAATTCACGCTCAATCATTTCCTTTCCGGCAATGATGTTTTCCTCTCGTTTTTCTTTTTTAAACCAGGCGTTAATCTTGTTGCGTGCCTGACCGGTTTTAATGATTTTTATCCAGTCAAGACTGGGACCGTGCACCGCCGAGGAGGTTATTATCTCCACGATATCGCCGTTTTGCAGCTGATAATCGAGCGGTACAATCTTGCTGTTTACCTTGGCTCCCTGCATTTTATAGCCTATCGCAGAGTGTATGCTGAAGGCAAAGTCAATGGGTGTGGAGCCTGCCGGGAAACTCAGTACATCGCCCTTCGGAGAAAATACAAATACCTGGTCTGTAAATAAGTCTATGCGAAGTGTGCGTAAAAATTCTTCTTCGTTTTTTGAATCCTTCTGAACATCAAGAATTTGCTTAACCCACTGGAACTTTTGCTCCGTGGCAGTGTCGGAGGTACTTTTGCCCTCTTTATATTTCCAGTGTGCCGCGATTCCGTTTTCGGCGATTTCGTGCATTTCCTTTGTGCGAATTTGTATCTCAAAGGGTCTGCCGTCGGAGCCTATGACTGTGGAGTGCAGGGACTGATATTTATTCGGTTTCGGCATGGCTATATAGTCTTTGAATCTGCCCGGCATCGGCTTATACAGCTCGTGGGCGGCACCCAGTGCCGCATAGCAGTCGCTCACGGAGTTTGTTATAATTCTCACCGCAAATAAATCGTATATTTGGTCAAGTGTCTTGTTCTGAGTATACATTTTACGGTAAATGCTGTAGAAATGCTTCGGTCTGCCGTCTATTGTACATTCTATATTAAGCTCGCTGAGCTTATTTTTAAGGTCACGCTTTATTATGTCGATATATTTTTCGCGTTCCTGTCTTTTTTGGTTTATGCCCTTCATAATTTCATAAAAGGCTATGGGGTCGATATATTTAAGGGAAAGGTCTTCCAGCTCCCACTTGATTTTGTACATGCCGAGGCGATGCGCCAGCGGAGCGAATACCGAAAGGGTTTCGCGCGCTATTTCACGCTGTTTGTCCTCATTCATACTTATGAGCGTGTTCATGTTGTGTATTCTGTCGGCAAACTTTATGATTATTACCCTTATGTCATTTGCCATAGCAAGGAACATTTTTCTAAGGTTCTCCATATCGCGTTCTTCTTTGTTTGAAAACGCAATCTTATCGAGCTTGGTTACACCGTCAACCAGTGCTGCGACCTGCTCTCCGAACCTTTCCTTTATATCCTCGCGCGAATAGGGGGTATCCTCCACCACGTCATGCAAAAGTGCGGCGCATATGGAATCCGTATCAAGCTTAAGGTCGGCGACGATACACGCTACGGATAACGGATGCGTGATATACGGGATTCCGGATACTCGTTTTTGGTCCTTATGAGCCTCCTTTGCCAATTCATAGGCGCGTGTTATCTTGTCTATGTCGGCGTTGGGGTGATAGCTTTTCACTTTTCTGATTAAGTCTTCAAATGTGCGCTGCATAGTATGACCTCCTTTGAAAATGCAGAATAGAGCATGAACCTGAGGTTCTGTTTGGACAGTACATGAGGCATAGCATGAGGAACATATCGCTGTACCGTCGTAAAAAGCAAGATGTATTTTTGTGCCGTGTGCGGCGTGAAATATCTCACTTTTTATTATATCAATCGCTGACACATGCGTTATACGTAGCGGAATCGGTCAGCTTTGTTTTTGAATTGAAGTTGACGCCCTTGTGTATAATAACAGTACTGCCCTTTGTTTCTATATCCAAAATTTTCAGTTCGCCGAAAATTTCAAGGGCGGTTTTGGTCTGGAATCTGTTAAAGCATACCTTTCTGCCGCAAATATACATCGGGCGTGGGTTATGTGTGTTTATGGCGACGGGTTCGTTTTTGATAACGGCTTTAATAGCGGTAAAAATCTCTGAAAGTACATCGCGGTTTATGCGATAATTCTTTTTCGAGTGATGAATATCCTTTACTACCAGCTGTGCCGAGGTAATTCCGCGAAAGGTGTTCACGGACATAACTCCCGCGACTGAGATATAGTCGCCCTCGCAGAATTGATTTACAAGTTCCGGCATGGAAAATACCGGTAATTCCTTCACGGTACTTCCGTCCGACAGAGTTAAAAATGCGTGTTTTTTATTTTGTGTATAACGTATCCCCTTTATGAGTACATCCGTTATGCAGAATGTCGGGGTTTTGTTCGCTATGCCGTAGGGTTCGAGCACATCAAGAGCATTTATCGTGTCCATGCATATATCCTCAAGCTCTATGACGGAGTCAATGCTTATGTGGGGAGATGCCGTTTCCTCTGTTAAAAGGGATTTGCAGTAGTTATTTAGGCTTTTTCGCAGTGTGTCGATCATGCCATCTGCCACGGTAAAGCCTGCGGCAAGCTCGTGACCGCCGAATTTTAAAAGAGAGTCTTGACATTCGGTTAAAGCATTGAAAAGATTAATTCCCGGTATGCTTCTTCCGGAGGCTTTGCCCGTGCCGTCGGCATTTATGCTTACGACAGCACTGGGCCTGTAGTATTTTTCGGTGATTTTTGAGGAAACTATGCCTATTACGCCGTGCTTCCATTCCTCTTTTTCGACAAGTATGAAGCTGTCGTTCTCGTATGAGTTTGCTTTTATAATCTCTATGGCTTCATCAAAGATTTTCTGTTCCTCTGCCTGGCGCATACGGTTATATTCATTCAGTTCTTCGGCACGACAAAGTGCCTTTTCGTAATCCTTCTCCAAAAGAAGCTTTACGGATGCCTCAGCCTTCGCTATACGTCCGGCTGAATTAAGCCGCGGAGCCAGCATGAATCCTATCGAGGTTGAATTAACCCCCTCCGAGGTGAGTGAGCAGATGCTCATAAGGGCTTGCAGACCTGTGTTTGAGGTGTGCTTCAGCTTATCTATGCCGACAGAGGTAATATATCTGTTTTCATCGCACAGGGGAACCATGTCGGCTATAGTTCCCAGTGCCGCTATGTCGCAGTATTTATCGAAAATTTCTTCACTGCAGCCGGAAACGGCATATATCAGCTTAAATGCCACACCCACACCTGCCAGGGAATCGAATGGATAGCCGGATGCGGTGATTTTCGGGTTAATAACGGCAGATGCCCTCGGCAAATCCTCTTTTAAGGTGTGATGGTCTGTTATAATGACATCAATGCCGACCGATTTGGCATAGTCCACTTCATTTACTGCGGTAATGCCCACGTCGACGGTAATTATAAGCTCAACGCCGCGGCTTTTTAAATAATCTATCGCGGCGGTATTGATACCGTAGCCCTCTTCAGCGCGGTCAGGGATGTAATAAATCACATCTGCGCCGACATTTTTTAAATAATCATACAAAATGTACGTCGCGGTGATGCCGTCCACATCATAATCACCGTATACGGCGATGCGCTTTTTGGATGTTAATGCTGTATTGATTACAGCTACGGCTTTATTCATGTCATTGAGTAAAAACGGATCGTAAAACACCTTGGATTTATTCAGGAAATCCGCGGTTATATCATCACATTCGAAGCCCCTTGCCAGCAGAACCTCGGCAACTACCTTATGAATGCGGTATTTTTCCGATATATGCAGTGTCAGGTTTTTGTCTGTTTTAGGGAAAATCCACTTTTTAATCAATCTATGACACCACACAAAATAAGTATATAACATTAACGCAGATGTCACCTGCCGCCAATCGGCCGATGTGCTCTGCCTTGAATATATACATTATAGCATTTTATCATATAAAGTGCAAGGAATAAAATTACAAAAAACGAGTATTTTTTGTGGTTTTACAATAAATTTTGCAATTATCATTGACTTTGAATTAAATATTTGATATGATAATAACATAATTAATGTTAAACAGGAGCGAAACAGCATGACAAGTAGAGATATTGTTGTTCAAAATCAAGTAGGACTTCATGCACGACCGGCAACTTTCTTTATACAAAAAGCAAATGAATTCAAGTCGTTGATTACCGTAGCCAAAGATGAGAGAAAGGTTAATGCCAAGAGCCTTTTAGGGGTGCTGTCGTTGGGTATCACCCGCGGTACGGCGATTAAAATCGAAGCTGACGGACCCGATGAGGAAACGGCTGTAAATGAGCTGGATGAGTTAATTAAATCCAACTTTGCGGATATGGAGTAACTGTCTTGTAACCTTCACTTTGCGTGGAGGTTATTTTAATTATGCATGGATTTGGAAATAAATGTAAATTCAGGAGGTATATGTGAACAGCGAGATAGAAGCAAAGCTTAAAACACTGCCGGACAAAAGCGGTGTGTATATCATGCACAATGCGGCTGATGAGATTATATACGTCGGTAAGGCGAAGATTCTCAAAAACCGCGTGCGTTCGTATTTTAAATCGCACAATCATCCGCCGAAGGTCGCTTCCATGGTCGCCAACGTCGAATACTTTGAATATATTATTACCGATTCGGAGCTTGAAGCACTGGTCCTTGAAAATAATCTTATCAAGCAGAACATGCCAAAGTACAATATTCTGTTAAAGGATGATAAAACCTACCCGTTTTTAAAGATAACCTTGAATGAGGATTTTCCGCGGATAATGCTTAGCCGCCGTATATTAAATGACGGGGCGGCTTATTACGGACCGTATCAAAGCTCATACGATTTAAAGCAGCTGATTACGCTTTTAAAGGATATATTTAAGCTTCGAAGCTGTAATTCTTCATTTGACGGCGATTTTAACCCCAAGCGACCCTGTCTTTATTATCAGCTGGGAAAATGCCGCGGAATATGCTGTAAAAATGTAACCTCGGAGGAATATAAGGCTGTGATAAGCGAGGTGATTGATTTCATAAACGGTAAAATCTCGGACACTGTCAGGAAAATAACCGAAGAAATGAAACTGTCCAGTTCACGGCTCGATTTTGAAAATGCCAAGGTCTGCCGCGACCGTCTGGCTGCGATAGAGCTTATAGGTCAAAAGCAGAAGATAGTAAATCCCAACGGAAATGACACGGATGCTATCAGTGTGTTTAATAAAAATAACAGTGCCTGCGTTCAGCTGTTTTTCATACGCTCGGGCAAGATGATAGGTAGAGAGCACTACTTTATAAACGATACAGACGGTATTTCCGACAGTGAAATCATATCCGATTTTGTACGTCAGTACTATGAAAACTGTTCATTTATACCGAATATTCTGATGCTGGAGTGCGAAACCGATGACCTTGAGGTCATACGCTGCTGGCTTGCGGAGAAGGCGGGCAGAAGCGTGAAAGTAAAGGTTCCCAAGATAGGCGAGAGCGCTAAGCTTATGAAGATGATTAAGGCAAATGCCAAGAAGGAGCACAGCGAACGCGAGCTTAAAATCATGAGGGATATTCAGTTTAAAAATGCCGCAATCTCCGAGTTGGGAAAAATTTTAAAGCTGGGGAAGGAGCCTATGCATATAGAGGCATACGATATATCCAATATGGGAAACGATGTGATAGTGGCATCGATGGTTGTGTATAAAAACGGAAAGCCTTATCCGAAGGGATACAAGAATTTCAGGGTAAAGGACATTAAGACTCAGGATGACTACGCATCGATGCGCGAGGTCGTCCGCCGCCGCATGGTAAGGGCTCAAAATGAGCTTAAATCCGTTGACGAAGGGGTATTAAGCGAAGAAAACGCGAAGTTCCTGCCGCTTCCGGACTGCATTTTTGCCGACGGCGGTGAAAAGCACATGAATTCGGTGAAATCCGTGCTTGATGAGCTCGGAATTTCGATTCCCGTTTTCGGAATAGTAAAAGATGACAATCACCGCACGCGAGCACTGGTTTCTGCGGAGGGAGAGATAGAGCTTGACAAAAAGGGCGAGGCATTTATGCTTTTGGTAAGTATCCAGGATGAAATGCATCGACGCGCGATAACCTATCTCAGAAATACCCAAAACCGCAAAATAGTCGGCAGTGAGCTTAACAACATCCCCGGTGTCGGCGACAGTCGGAGGAAGCTTTTGCTCAGGCACTTTAAGTCCGTTCGGAAAATCCGTGAGGCAAGTGCGGAGGAACTGGCTTCGGTTAAGGGAATCGACAAAAAAACCGCCGAAAATATATGTAAATATTTCGACGGATTGAAAGACTGATGCTTACAGCACCTTGTGTTTTGCAAGGTGCTCTTTTATTTTTTCAAAGGTCTGGCGGCTTATGTCGTGTTCGATTTTACAGCTGTCCTCATATGCGATATGCTCGTCAACGCCCAGTGCCATGAGAGCCTTGGCGATGATTTGGTGCCTTTCGTATACGCTTTCGGCGATTTCCATTCCCTTTTCGGTGAGCGATATTCCGCCACCCGCATCAATCGTTATGTAGCCCTCCTCGCGGAAATGCTTCATAGCCACCGATACGCTCGGTTTTGTGAAGTTAAGCTCGTTTGCAATGTCTATGCTTCGTACATTGCCTTTTTTGTTTTTTATCATTAATATTGCTTCCAGATAATTTTCGGCAGATTCTTTTATTATCATAGTTTTTACCTCATATGTTATATGTGTTATTATAAATTTATCGTTTCAGTAATTTTATCATATGCGCTGTGATTTGTCAAATTTCAGTTTGTTTTCAATTCGGTGACACGGCAGAAGTTTTTGTTGACAGGATATATGGCGTATTGTATTATTTTGGTAGGAGGTATGCATATGAGAGATTTTTCGGAAATGCAGTGAATTTTATATTTGTTTTGATTGGAATTTTGATATTTGTCGGAATATTCGTGAGGATTTTTGGAAATTTGTATTCAAAGACAAAAACGTTATCGGCGGTCGTTGTGGGAAAAGATACCTATGACAGAACTTTGTATTCCAAAAGCAGAGCCCCTGAAATAAAACGTGAATACACGGTAGCCTTTAAAATTAAAAACCAAAAAAGATATTTATCGTTTCGCAAATTTCATATGATACGTACTCTGTTAATCAAAAGGGAATTTTAACATACAAGGGAAATAAAATCATAGATTTCAGGCAAACCTGAGGTGACTAAATGAAAAAGGTAAATATAAGAATGGTTTTAATACTTATAATTGCAGGCTTGTGCGTTGTGACAGCATCGGTAGTGCCCGGCATTAATGCGTATGTAAGGTGGACGCAGAGGCGGAATATAATATCCGTCAAGGAAGCGGAAGGTGTGAATGCCGACTGTATAATTGTTCTCGGATGTCAGGTAAAAGAAAACGGAAATCCAAGCAATATGCTGTCGGACAGACTTCAAAGAGGCGTGGAGTTGTACAAAAACGGAGCAGCACCTAAGATTATAATGAGCGGTGACCACGGTCGCAAGGAGTACGATGAAGTAAATGTAATGAAAAATTATGCCATTGAAAACGGCGCCGCTTCAGAGGATGTGTTTATGGATCATGCTGGCTTTTCAACTTATGAGAGCATGTACCGCGCAAAGAAGATTTTTAAAGCCGAAAAGGTAGTGATTGTAACTCAGCAATACCATTTGTACCGAGCTTTGTATATAGCCAAAAAGCTCGGACTTGAGGCATACGGTGTAAGTGCTGATTACAGCACATATCCCGGACAGCTTAACAGGGAGGTGCGTGAGATTCTCGCAAGATGCAAGGATTTCGTCAAGGCGGCAATTAAGCCCGAGCCGACCTTTCTCGGTGATGCAATTCCGGTAAGCGGTGACGGTGACAGGACAAATGATTAAATATTTATGCGGCAAGAAGTTATTTGAAGGGACGGAGGAATATTATGAATGAATTTTTATTTTTGGGAACAGGTGCGGCAGATTGGGAAATAGAAAAAAGAGACGGATTTTTCAGAAGAAATTCCGCCGCATTAATAAATGATGAGCTTATGGTTGACTGTGGTGAGCATATTTTTGATTTTGCCGAGGAAGTCGATAAACGGGATTTGTATGACGATGTTACGGATATTATTATAACGCACAGTCATAGCGACCACCTGTGCAGAGAGTCTGTTTTGAAAATTGCTGACAATCATAAAATCAGAGTAGGCTGTGACTGCGGTGTGATGAGTATTATAGGCAGTCATCCGAATATTGAATATGTACGGTTTACGCCATATGAAGCACAAAACATGGGTAACTATGAGATTATTCCGCTTTTGGCAAATCATCAGATTGTTGTTGACGGAGATACATATGCTTTCCATTATATAATAAAAACGGGCGATGGTAAGGAAATATTTTACGGTCTTGACGGTGCGTGGATTTTAAGACCGTCATGGGAGGAAATGAAAAAGCACACCTTTGACTTAATGGTCTTTGACTGTACAGTGGGCGACAGCAGTGACTGGAGGCTCTTTGAGCACAATACGATTCCGATGCTGCGTATGATAATCGAAGCGGTAAGGTCGGAAAAACTTTCTGCGGAAAACGGTATTTTGGCGGCATCGCATCTGGCAAGGACACTGCATACGTCACATGAAGAAACGGAGAAAATTTTAAGTAAAATAGGTTTGATTACAGCCTTTGACGGTATGAAACTGGAGTTTTGACAGTTCGCAATTTTATGTATTATTAATGCTCAGGGAGAGATAATGAAATGAAAAAAATATTATCGGTTATAGTTATAATGTCAATGTTAATTTGTACTGTACAGGTTACAGTCTTTGCGGAAAATGTGCAAAACTACGAGTATATACTTCCTATGGAATTTTATCGGATTGAGCGAATAAAAAACGGCTATATCGCATACGACTTTTCTGAGCATTGTGCGCTTTATAATTTAAAAGGCGAGAAAATATCTGACGACTACGACTCTATAGGCTCTTTTTATAAAGATGATGTAGCTGTTGCATACCGCGGAGGTAAATACTATGTCATAAACAGCTTTGGTGAGGCTTTGAGTGAATACGACAAGCGTGTATTTGATGTGTCGGAGTTTGTATTTGTAAATCTTACGGACGAAAACGAGGACGGCAGACCGTTTTCGTATTTCGGTGGTGAATTCGGTGTATATAACTATTGGGGTGATCTTTTGACGGTGCTGCCCTATGAAAAGTTTATGCCGTCCAAAAATTCTGGCATGAGCTTGACTTTTTCGGGCGGAAGGCTGATGTATAAGGAAAACGATAAATGGGGCGTGATGAATCAGGCATTTCAGACGGTAACAGAGCCGCAGTACAGCTATATTCGACCGTTTGATGTCAAACAGTGCGGGGTGACTGTAGCGCGCAAGGGGATTAATTACGGACTTATCAATGCCGACGGTGATGAAATTACCGATTTTATTTATGAGTCTGTTGAATTGCTATTGGATGATTACGGAAATTTCAGCGGATATAAGGCTTTAAACGGCGAAAGGTACACTGTTTTTGATAAGTATGGTGATGTGGTTTTACAGGATGCCGGCGAATATAATCCCGACAGATTTTACTACGAATATAAGCTTATTCGCGTTTACGCCGAAAATACACGCTCGGACAGCGATACAAACCCGTATCTGTACGGATTTGTAAATACTAACGGTGAGGTTGTCATACCTATTGAGCACATTTTCGTATCACCTATATCGGACGGACTTATTTCTGCGGAAAGGTCTGAGTCGCATTGGGGATATTATGATTTGAACGGAAATGAGGTAACAGATTTTAATTACAGCACAGTATCTCCGTTTTCCGAGGACCTTGCCTTTGTTTCAAGCAGCGCAGATGACGTATGGTCGAACGGGGTTATAAATAAAAGCGGAGAGGTCGTATTTAATACGGACGGTTGGCATAACGGCGGTTTTTACGGAGGTATAGCGGTCGGCGGAAGCGGTACGCTTATAGACAGAAAAGGCGAGGTCGTTATAAAAAATGATGCTTGGAAACAGATTTCGTGGCTTAATTGGTGGAGCTGCAATAATGACGGTTGCTTTATGGTGTCTGACGGTGAGCGGTACGGAGTTGTGCGGTATAAGGGTTATGTTTCTTCGTGGGCTGAGGAAACGGTTGAAAAAGCAAGGAATTCGGGAATTATTCATTCGGATAAAGTTTATGATTATGTGTCGGACATCACGCGTGAGGATTTTTGCGAAATGATATATAATTATCTTTCCTTAATTCCGAACGAATTAATTGCTGTTTATGCGGAAAATCCATTTTCCGATACGGATAATGAGCACGTTACCGCATTAAATGCACTTGGCATTATAAAAGGCAAATCCGAAACGGAGTTCGCACCGAAGGATTTATTAACCAGAGAAGAGGCCGCAACCGTTATCCATCGATTGTTAAAAACAGTAAATGAGGATTTGTCGGTGGACGGACAGTATTATGTGTTTGACGATGCGATTGAGATATCGGATTGGGCGGATGAAAGTATACAGACGATGATGAGCTTGAAAATTATGAATGGGGTGGGTGACGGTAAATTTGCCCCGAAGGATAAGCTTACGACAGAGCAGGCATTGGTGACAGTGTACAGAGCCTTTGCCGGTGGTATTGCAGAATAAATCATCAGTTAAACAGCGAAGCTCCCCAACGGGTAAATTCCGTAGGGGAGCTTCACTGTTTATTTAAAAACTTTGGATTGGAGAAGCCGGATTATCTTTCGAGCTCTATAAGACCGTAGTTACCGTCTTTTCTCTTATAAACTACATTTTTATCCATCGTGTCGGCATTGTTGAAGATATAAAATGCATGTCCCAAAAGGTTCATCTGCAAGATTGCCTCCTCAACGCTCATAGGTTTATTTTCATATCTTTTGGTTTTAACAACCTTAAATTCCTTTTCTTCCTCTATATCGCCAAACTCAACGGCATCGTTAAACGCGCCTGTTTTAAGTTGCTTTTCAAGTCTTGTTTTCTGCTTACGAATCTGTCTTTCAAGCACATCCTCCACTCTGTCTATGGATGCGTACATATCGGTGTCGGATACCTCTGCGCGGTAAATCATACCGTTGTGATAAATCGTAACCTCTATGATGTGATTATCCTTCTGTACAGATAAGGTGATATTTGCTTCGGCTTCAGCTCCAAAATACTTGTCAAGCTTTGAGAGCTTGGCGGTAGTGTAGTCCCTCAGTCCTTCCGTAACGTCGATTTTTCTTCCTGTAATTTTGAATTTCATGCTAAAACCCTCTTTCTTATAAATTGTGTGAAACAATAATTGCAAAGCCTTTGAAATACAAAAGCCTGTAAACTGTTTAAATCATAGTATGACGGTTTTGTGCCTTGTGACGTGACAGCTTATGTTAACTGCGCACGGCATACCCGCTATGTGTGTCGGAGCGGTTTCGATATTTACCCCCAGTGCTGTGGTGGTGCCTCCAAACCCCTGCGGACCTATGCCGAGTTTATTTATCTCCGCTAAAAGCTCCTTTTCCAAATCCGCATAGAATGGATTCGGATTATCCGAGGATATGCTCCTGGTGAGAGCCTTCTTGGCAAGCATGGCGCAGCTTTCAAAGTTGCCCCCGATGCCCACACCGACTACTATCGGCGGACACGGATTGCTCCCGGCATCACTTACCGTCTTTACTACAAAATCCTTTATGCCTTGCAAGCCGGCAGAAGGGGAAAACATTTTAAGTGCGCTCATATTCTCACTTCCGAAGCCCTTCGGTGCAATCGTTATTTTTATTTTATCGCCGTCTGTAAATTCATAGTGAATGACAGCCGGGGTGTTATCCTGAGTATTTTCACGGAACAGCGGGTCCTTTACAATTGACTTTCTGAGGTAGCCCTCGCAGTAACCGTCTTTAACTCCCAAATTAACCGCATCGGTAAGGTTTAAGCCTTCGATATGTACATCCTTTCCGATTTCTATGAAAAACACAGCCATACCCGTATCCTGACATATCGGCACTTTCTTCTTTTCCGCTATTTTATAATTTTCGGAAATCTTCTCTAAAATATCTTTGCCTGTATCGGACACCTCTGACAGAGCGGTATTTTTCAAAGCCTCTCTGACGTCACACGGAAGGTGATAGTTCGCCTCCATACAAAGCTTTTTAACCTCATCGGTTATCAGTTGTGAATTAATGATTCTCATGTATTTCTCCTATATTGCTTTTGTAGTATATTCAGTATAACATATAAATATAAAATTTACAATTGTTTTGTGACTATTTGTGCATAATTTACAAAAAATTCACAAATTATTTTATAAGCAGAATTTCCTGATTCGCTACAGCTCAATGTAATACGGACATATGTCCTCGTAGCTACCGTCCTTCATTCTGAAACCGCCGCGTATCGTACCAAGCTGTGTAAAGCCCAGTCTTTCGTACAGGTGTCTTGCGTGCATGTTGGTTGATACGACAGCGTTGAATTGAAGTATTTTAAAGCCGATACTGCGTGCTTTGTCCATGCAGTCAAGCACAAGCCTTTCACCGATGTGAAGTCCACGCACTTCGGAGGCTACGGCATAGCTGGCGTTGCAGATGTGACCGCATCTTCCCACGTTGTTCGGATGCAAGATGTACATACCCATAATTTTCTCTGTATCCTTGTCCTCGGCGATACCGCAATGGCTCTGTGCGCCGAAAAAATCCTCCGCTTCTTCGTATGTGAGTGTTTCCTCCTGCGGAAAGGCGTTTGCTTCATTGACGACTTCATTCCATATATCGGTCATGGGCTTAAGGTCGTTTTTGGTGTATTTTCTTATTACAATATTCATATATTTCACTTCCTCTTATACTATAGTAGCATGTGCGGCGGCTTTAGTCAATTAATTATGACGTTAATGTGCAAAAAAAGTGTATTTAATGTAAAAAAATTGTTTTTCTTGACATATGGCATTAGTATTTGATATTATATCTATATAAAATATTTGTTGCAGAGCAGTTTTTAAAGCTGCCGAAAAGTGGGGGAAGTGATAGCTTGAAAAAAGAGGGAAGAAGAATTAAAAGTTTGCAGCCTATGAATGTGGCGGCGGTTTATTTTATGCCTACGCGAAACGGTGCATCGAATAAATTTTCGTGTTCGATAGATATAACCAAAACCAATGAATACATTCATCAAAAGCGTCTTGAAGGAAACAAGGGACTCGGCATAATGCACATTATGCTTGCCGCATATGTACATACAGTCGCCAAATATCCCGGTATAAACCGATACATAAGAGGTCAGAGGGTATACTCGCGAAATTCCATCGACATGTGCCTAACCATAAAAAAGGAGCTGGCTTTAAATGCGGATGAAACGGTTATAAAAATATCCGCAGCACCCGATGACACGCTTTTTGACATATATTCAAGTACGGAGGAGGCGGTTAAGTTAAACCGCCTGCATGACAGCGGAAACGGCGTTGACAAGATAGCCGGAATACTTAAATTTATTCCCGGTCTGGTGCTGAAAACAGCGGTGTGGTCGTTGAAGGCTATGGATTATTTCGGGTTGTTGCCGAGGGTGCTGGTGAATGCCAGTCCGTTTCACGGCTCGATGTTTATAACAAATATGGGGTCGCTTGGAATACCTCCGATATATCATCATTTGTACGACTTCGGAAATATACCTATTTTCTTTTCGGTAGGTATGAAGCGTACGGAAAATGTGCTTAATTCTGACGGCAGTATCGAAAAGAAAAAATATGTGGATATTACAGTGGTGTGCGATGAGAGAATATGTGACGGGCACTATTATGCAGCCGCATTTAAGCTGCTTAAAAGGTACATGGAGAATGCGTGGCTTCTGGAGAAGCCGCCGGCTGCGGTAAACCGTGATATTGATTAATAACTTATGGGAGATGTGAAAAATGAAAATTACATGGCTTGGACAGGCAGGCTTGATGTTTGAAACGAAGGGCAAAATCATACTGATCGACCCGTATCTTTCCGACAGTGTCGGTAAAGTAAACCCGCTGAACAAAAGGCGTGTGCCGGTAAAGGAGGAGCTTTTGAATATCAAACCCGATATTATAGTGCTCACGCATGACCACCTTGACCATACCGACCCTGAAACCTTAATGCATTATTTAAATGGCGAAAACGAGGTTACGGTGCTTGCACCTTCATCAGCATGGCAGAAGGTACGCACGGAGTTTGGCGGAAGTCATAACTACGTACAGTTTAATCGTCACACCGAGTGGACAGAGGACAATATTAAGTTTTCTGCCGTGAAAGCCGAACATTCCGATGCCTCGGCAATCGGTGTTATATTGAAAGCGGAGGGTAAAAAATACTACATTACCGGGGACACTCTTTATAATAATGAAATTTTCGGAGATTTGCCGAAGGATATAGAGTGTGTATTTCTGCCGATAAACGGACGCGGAAATAATATGAATATGGCGGATGCCGAGAGATTCTGTGAGAAAATCGGCTCGAAAGCCGTGCCGATGCACTGCGGATTGTTTGACGGAATCGACATGAATGAATTTGGATACGAAAATAAAATTGTTCCGTGCTTTTATGCGGAAATACCGATAAATTAAACAGAATTTACTAAAAAAACTTATTTTGGCGGATAAATCCTTTGAATAGGATTTATCCGTTTTTTGCATACATTTGTTTGTGTGTCCTTTTTCACATATTTTTTGTCTTATATACGATATAAATTTGCGTTTTGGTGTGATATAATCAAGGCGTATAAAGAGATAAATTTAATTGGAGGTTATGTTATGAAAAAGAAGTATTTAATTGCATTTGTGACGGCGCTGATGTGTCTGATATCCTCTGTAGGTATCACAGCGTCCGCAGCTGCAGAAACCGGTGTATATACAGATACGCAAAGGAATTATGCTCTTAAGTTCAACACAAAGGATGACGGCACAGCCGAGATTACAGGTTTTGAAGCCGCTCCGACAAGTGCTGTTGACTTGGTAATCCCTCAAAAGGTGACCTTGAACGGAATTGAGTATACGGTGACGTCAATCGCATCATATGCTTTCGGAGTTCAGAGCGGAAACGTTCAAACCGTTAAAACGGTTAATTTTCCCGATACGGTTACTGCGATAGGCTCGTATGCATTTAACAGACAGATTAAGCTTGAGCATATATCGACAGGAAGCGGGAATTACGGCACATTCCCGAGCAGCCTTTCCACAATGGGTGATTCTGCCTTCGGCAACAATAATGCATTGGCAGATGATATAGTTCTTCCCGATTCACTTACCAAGATTAACAATGATGTGTTTACAAATGCACATGCGTTAAAGTCGATTAAACTCGGAAACAAAGTAACCTCTATAGGCTCGACGGCATTTTATAATGCCAGAACCGTAGAAACTCTGGAGCTTCCGTCGACTGTTACAGCTCTTAACATGAATGCTTTTAACAGAATGAGTAAGCTAAAGGAGCTTAAAATCAACAGTAACATTGAAAATCTCACACTGACGGCATCTACAGAGGGAATTAACGGATGGAACTATCAGAGAAGCGGCACAAATGACGGCGGAAACCTCGGCGGAGGTGTACGTCTTGACAATTCAACCGCAGGATATACGGTTTTCGTATTTAATGATATTTCCGTATTGAAGAGCTTCGCCGAGAAATGTTGCGGTGAAGGCGGATTTAAGGATGATGAGAATAAAAAGTATTTTGTAAACAATAACTTTAAATACAACGGAACGGATGAATTTACGGCAACAGCAGAGGGCGTAAGCTTTTCATGCGAGGGTATCAATGCAGCTTACGATGCAGCCGGTTCGGATGGCAGTAAAATCAAGCTGGCAACAGCGGTTACAGGTTTGGCTGCTGCAGCAGAGGCTGAATATGAGATAGACTTTACAAACGGTGTTACTGACAGCGCAGCAAATACCTACTGCGTAGTTAAGATTGCCCCTGCTGTGAAAAATGACAATGTTACCGAGGGTGCGTTTGCAAATGATAATTATTTGACAAAGTTTAAAACGGGAACGGCTATGACGGAGCTTGGCTACAGGGCATTTTTCGGATGCAAAGGCTTAAAAGAGGTTATCATAGATGAGGGACTTGTCACCATGGGTGCGGAAGTGTTCTCGGATTGTGAGTTTATAAAATCCGTCTCGATTCCGTCCACAATAGAAAAATGGAACGGCGGCTCATTTAAGAGCTGTAAGCGAATGACAGACCTCACCTTTGCCGAGGGGCTTAAAACCATAGGCGATGAGTTCTATATGTGTCAGGGACTTGAAAACCTGGTTATACCATCAAGTGTGGAAAAACTTTCGTATCAGGCATTGAATCAGCAGAATTTGAGAAATATTATATTTAAGGGTGAGCTTCCCGTCTCACTGGATACATCGAAGGCATTAATCGGCGGCACCGTTCTTAACGTTTATGTTAAAGATGCAGATGTCAAGGTGGCTGCGGAGACTAAGTATTCCGCAGAATCCGCCAACAGCGGAAAATACACCCTAAATTTGCTTGAAGGCGATGCGATGGCAGACTATTTTCAGTGGATTGGCAGAGGTTATACCAAGGGTTTTGTATACGCGGTAGAGCCTATAGATGCGGTGTACTGCTTCGTACAGTATGATACATCGGAGAATGCCGACAAGCCGATTAAGCAGTCATATATAAAGAATGTTACTCTTAAAGCGGGTGAATGTACATTCTTTGATGTTGAAACCGATAAAACGGAAAACGGAAATGTGTATATATTCCTTTTGGACAAGAGTACCCTTAAACCGCTTATCAATAAAACGGGCTATACGCTTGTAAAAAGATGAAAACAATTATTTAAAAGGAGGGCAGAGTGATGTCAAAAATTATGATTGGTTTTCTGATGCTTATATTGCTTTCACTCTGCCCTTATCAGAGCGCGGAGTCTGATTCCGTGCTCACATTTGAAATAAAAGACGGTAACGCCATTATAACGGGTATCTCTGCGGGCGTTGCGGATGTATGTATACCGGAAAGCTTGTCTGTCGGCGCAGAAAGCTATCCTGTGACCGAAATAGCTGAAAGAGCTTTTTACGCAAATGCTGATATAGAGAGAATTTGTTTGCCGAATACCGTCAGAAAAATCGGCAGCCGTGCCTTCGCGGGATGTGAAAATCTGAAAGAAATTAATATTCCCGATGTTGTGGAAAAGCTGGAGCAGTATACCTTCAGTGATTGCCGCAGTTTGAAAACGGTTGTTCTGCCGCAGAGCCTTGTGAAAATGTCCTACGGTGCCTTTAAAGGCTGCGTACATTTGGAAAAAATACTTGTAATGGCAGACAAATTTGAAATACTCGACGAATCGGATGCGGAGAGCCTCTCATCATTGATGGCAGATTATTTTTCCGACAACGAAATACCGGAAATAAAAAATACTGCCAAAAGAGCGATGGGAAGTGCGGTGTACGGCGGCACGGAGTTTTATACGATAAATTCCGATGTCGCCGAGGTGTTCACCTCGCGCGGCATTCCTCATACAAGAGTTTATGCGGGGGCAGGCTTCGGCGTTTGCGAAGCGGTAAATGAAAAGCTGAAATATGAAATTCGTACGACACCTTACGGAAACTATGCCAAGGTTGAGGGCTTTGCCGACGGCTATGAGCCGAGTGTAAATGTTATCGTCGATATCCCCGAAAGCATAACGGTCGGTGGTGTTACCTACATCGTGAATGAAATAGATGATTATGCTTTTTTCGGCATAGATATGTCGGATTATTCAAATCACATTGTCGGAGTGAATTTGCCCGATACCATAGAGAAAATCGGTGAGAGGGCTTTTTATAATGCCGCTGTGCGAAAGCTTGTACTTCCGTCATCGTTGAGAGTGGTGTGCCGTGCGGCATTTAAGGGCTGTACCAAGCTTGGTGAAATCGAATTTAACGACGGCATAAAGGGCATCGGCACGCAGAGCTTTTACGGTGCAAAAATACACGCAGCGGTGCTGCCCGAAAGCATGAAGTACATTGACCTATCGGCATTTCAGGAGTGCTCTGCTCTGACACAGTTTGTGATTTCCCCTGAAAATACGGAGTTTATCGATGAACTTTCCTGTGCGGAGGATATCAGAGTATTTGTGTTGAATGATAAAATAAAAAACACTCTTGTTGAAAAAGGCTTTGCTTCGCAAGCTGTAAAGGTATGCGGCAGCATAGTGGTACTTAAGGCAGGATATAATTACGATACTGCTGATGTAAAAAGCGTAAATTCACAATCTGTGGTTTTGCCCTTGATGCAAAGACCGTTGTACAAGCACATCGGCTGGACGGACGGCATGAAGGTATACGCACCGAGTGACACTTATACCATTACGAGCAAGGTTAGCGTTTTGACAGCGGTGTGGGAATATGATTCTTGTGATGATACGAGGCTTAATGCCGATATAGTGGGTGAAAACGCATCTGACACTGCCTCTTTAAATCAGCTGATGAAAAAGGATGAAACGGCGTCTGAAACGTCCAATACATCCGTAAATGTGAGGATAAGCGAAAGCGTGATAACCAAGGAGGTTAATCCGCTTTTGTTCGGAGTGACGACCTGCGGCACAATAAATGCCGATATGCTTATCGATAATTCTACAGGAGAGCTTTCGCAATATGCGTTGGAGCTTGCGGATGAATTGCCCGAATTTACGAATATACGCGGGGACACAGAGCTGTTCTGCGGGCTTTTTGAGAATATCGCAATATACGAGGGAAACGAAGGCACTAAGCTGCGTACTCGGCTTAAAGCCGCGGTAAACGCGCTGGTGGGAATGTATCTTGAAATAAATCCGGAATGTGAATTTATATTCATTCTGCCGGTTTACTGCGAAGCACAGACAGGCGGCATGACACCTAAAGCTTGTGTCAATATGCATAAATTTTTCACCTTCGATGCATCGGAGTCGGAGTGGGCGGCACTGCGTGAAAGCCTTGGCTTTAAAAAGATAAAAATCATAGCGTATGAGCTTGGAAACGAAACGTATTACAATTGCCGCGGTCTTGGCGAGGGTGCCAAAAGCATCGAGAAAATAGATGCTGAAAGCAGGGCTTATATATCGGAAGCCGTGAAATACTATGAGGAAATAGTTCCCTATGCCGAAGGAGTCGATTTTTCGGCCAGCCTGGTTTCCGAGGACTGCGGATTTTGGCAGGATGAGTGGAATGTGCGCATAATGCGCGGACTTAATGAGTATACGAAGGGGCTGTACAGTCTGCATACTTATTACGGAAAGAATAATTCACCGTCCGTGATGACAGATGAAAATGTGAAGCATATAACCGAGCTGTACCATCGGGAGATAGGATATTTTCCGTCAGTTCGATTCGCTCACACCGAGCATGCCATGTGGGGCACGGAAACAAACCGTGTATCGCTTATGGCGGGACTTGCGGAAATGATGTTTTTAAATAATGCGGTTATGCGCAGTGATGCTTACTGTGCCGATTACCATACCTTTGCGGGCGGTACGCCCGAGCTGTGGGGCATGATAATCGATGCCGACGGACAGTTGGTGGAAACGGCTGTATCAAAGGCATATAAAATGTATATTGAAGCTATGGGAAACAGGGTTGTGAAGGTGACATACGGTGATGTCGTGATTGATGGCAGAAGTTATCCCATAACAAAAACGGATTTGATTCCGAACAGCAACGCATCGCTCCTTGTAACCGGCAAGGGAGATGACACGTTGATTTTACATATGGTGAATGCTCATTCCGAAAAGGATTTTGAGAGCGTAACCTTTAATTTTGACTTTGAGAATGAATATTCGCTTGCTTCGGAAAAGGTGTACGGCGGCTTTAATCCGTATTCCTCCATACTGAACAGCGAAACCGAAAATTGCGTATGGACTAAGCAGTCGGAGGGAAATATAAATGAGGACTTCACATCATATACGCTCGCACCAAATACGGCGGCGGTAGTGATTTTGAAAACCGATTCAAAAATCACCTCCGAGGTAAATGCACCGTTCGAAAAAACAGCGCCGTCGGACGGGATTTACATAGATGTTATGAGTGGTGCAAGGATAAATGAAAATGGTGAGTATGAATTCGGTATACCGAAGAAGTTGGATTA
>CAYRGA010000018.1:6764-25027 GCA_964423705.1 uncultured Oscillospiraceae bacterium | reverse complement strand
ATGTGGGATTGCACAAAAAATATAAAATTTATATAATAAATACATACAGTTGGCAGTGGAATTTGTGCAGGGTAAATGATAAAGGAGAGATTTTGATGAATTTTAGAAAAATGATAACATGCTTTATGTTAGTAGTACTTGTATTAACATTTGTTGGTTGCGGAAAAAGCGATCAAACAGGTTTTTTTGATGAAACTATTGAAGAAGCCATGGAAAAACCATATGAAATAAACTGGTATTTCTATGCAACTCCTCAAGATGATGTTGAACTTGTAGAAGAAAAAATTAATGAATACATAAAAGATAAAATCAATGCGACTGTGAAGATTAATATTCTTGAAAGTTCGCAGTATTCAAATCAGCTTAGCAGTATGATTCAGTCCGGTGAGTATTTTGACATGTGCTTTGTTGCCGACTGGATGCTCAAATATACAGAAAGCGCTGAAATGGGTGCATTTATTCCTCTTGATAATTATTTCGAGGAATATATGCCAAAAACATATGAATTGTCTGATAAAGATGCAATAGAATGTTCAAAGGTGAACGGCGAGCTGTATGCATTGCCGATTATTAAGGAAAACGCAGAGTGCTATGGCTGGATATATCGAAAAGATATAGCAGATAAGTATAATATCGATATGTCAAAATATAAAACCTTTGAAGAATTGGAACCCATACTTGAAATGATTAAAGCAAAGGAACCGAGTATCGAATATCCTATTGACTGGGATGCAGACAGTTCACCTGCCGGTGGAATTTTGCAGCAGAGAGTAATCACCGCAAACGAAATCGGTCTTCCGACAGATACTGATAGAAAGATTGTGCACCTTTTTGAAACAGATGAAAGCAGAGAGGCTTTCAGAACAGCACATCGCTTTTATAAAAAAGGTTTGGTAAAAGAGGATATTCTCACTTCTTTTGCTGAGCTTAACACAAGAATGAGAAGCGGTAAAACTTTCTGCCATATGGCAAAGCTTAAACCGGGAAAAGTTGATGAATTATATAGAAACAGTGATTATGAGTTTGCTCAGGTAGAAATTACAAAGCCGAGAAAAGGTTCGAAATTCGGCACAGGATCTATGGTGGCAGTTTCCGCAACATCTAAAAATCCTGCAAGAGTAATGCGCTTTATTGAGCTTTTAAATACTGATGAATATCTTAACAACCTTGTTGTATACGGAATTGAAGGAAAGCATTATAAAAAAGCAGACGATGGTCGTGTCGAACTGATTCCCGATTCGGGTTATACACTTTCGGGAGGTCAGTGGAAGCTTTCAAATATCTACCTTACATATCCTACAACACAAGAAAAAGCTGATAAAAATAAAATTTTAAAAGAGTTTGATAATAATGCGGAGCTCAGTTCGTTTACAGGCTTTAGCTTTTTAACGGAAAATGTTCAGCTGGAGATTGCTTCGTGTGCGACTGTGGATAAGCAGTACAGAAACCAGCTTATGCTCGGAGCGATAGATCCCGACAGCATATATGATAAATATATGAAAGAAATGAAAAAAGCCGGTGTTGATAAAATTATTAAAGAAGCACAAAAACAGCTTGATGAATTTTTATCCGATAAATAATAAACGGATTTATTAACTGGTATCAGAAAGGTTCGGTTAGTGTTATGAAAAAAAACAGTACATTAAAATATGGAAATTCGGAAACCGGATTTTTAGGCGATTTGAAATGGGCGGTCAAAAACTGGTCACTGTATGCGATGTTTGTACCGGGTTTCATATTCACACTGTTATTTGCTTATTTTCCGATGTTCGGAATAATTATAGCTTTTAAGAAAATTAATTTAAGAAGCGGTATATTGGGAAGTCCATGGGTTGGCTTCGATAATTTTGCAGCACTGTTCAGAAATGACAGTGTGTGGCTTGCAATAAGAAACACACTGGGATATAACATAGTTTTTATACTAACGGGACTTGTAATGTCAGTGGCTCTTGCAATATCACTTAATCTTGTGAAAAACAAACTTGCTTCAAAGGTGTATCAGACAGTATACATAATGCCACATTTTTTGTCCATGGTGGTAATTGCCTATTTGGTATTCGCATTCCTTAATATGGAATCGGGTTTTGTAAACAACTCAATTATCCCTGCCATTTTCGGCGCAAATGCAAGTAAAATTAACTGGTATGCAAAACCTGAGGCGTGGCCTGTGATACTTTTTATAGTGAGAACATGGCAAGCGGTGGGATACAACAGTATCGTTTATCTAGCCTCAATCTCGGGAATTGATACGGCGTTATACGAAGCGGCGGAGATCGACGGTGCTACCACGTGGCAGCAGATTATACATATTACAATTCCGTCTCTTAAAACTATAATGATAGTTATGACGATACTTAATGTCGGAAAAATATTCAATGCGGATTTTGGCTTGTTCTACACCGTAACTATGAATTCCGGTGCTCTTTATCCTACAACTCTGGTAACAAATACTTATGTATATAATCTTATGACAGGAGCGGGAGCGGCAAGCACGGGCATGTCTGCGGCAGCATCTATGCTTCAGTCGTTGGTTGGTTTTGTGCTCGTTCTTACCACAAATAAGATTGTCAAAAAAATTGATGAAGAGAGCAGCATGTTTTAAAATGCTTTACGAAAGGAATTAGTCAATATGAAATGTAAAAGTAAAGTTGCCAATGTTATTCTGCATATTATTTTTTGTGTACTGCTTTTGGTATGTATACTGCCGGTTGTACTGGTAATTATAGTTTCTTTTACCGATCAGAATGCAATAGATGCGGTTGGATATAGCTTTTTCCCGAAAGAATGGAGTGTAGATGCATATAAATATGTATTTACAGATGGAGCCGATGTAATAACGGCTTACAAAAATACTATTTTATCAACGATTTTCGGAGCTCTTTTAAGTGTGACGACAATTGCATTATACGCATATCCGTTATCAAGAGAGGGATTGAAATTTAAAAAGTTTTTCTCGTTTTACATATTTTTTACTATGTTGTTCAGCGGTGGACTGGTTGCATGGTATACGGTTGTGACAAGATACTTGGGACTTAAGAATACTTTTGCGGGTCTTGTACTTCCGCTGGTTATGAATGCATGGTATGTAATAATAATGAGAACATTTTTTCAGACTTCTGTGCCGTCGGCACTTATAGAAGCGGGAAAAATAGACGGTGCATCCGAGCTTAGAATTTTTGTGAAAATTGTGCTGCCTATATCGATTCCTGCGGTAGCAACCATCACTTTGTTCCAAGTTTTGGCATATTGGAATGAGTGGTATCACCCGATGCTTCTTATAAACAATAAAAAATTATATACGCTTCAGCTTTTGTTGCAGATTATGATGCAAAATATTCAGAACTTGACCGAGGGAAGTGCAGAACTCAGAGAAGGAGCGGAAATTCCTACCGATTCGGTGAGAATGGCACTGTGCGTTGTCGCAATGGGACCGATACTTGTGGTTTATCCTTTCTTTCAAAAGTATTTTATACAGGGACTTACAGTTGGTTCGGTGAAGGGATAATATCCGCAGTTATGCAAATTACGGGGGTGTAAATATGTTCAAGAAATTTTCCGCTTTAACTTTATCGATAATTATGACACTATCAGCATTTACAGTTGTAAATGCTGATAGTGCTGTTCAAAATGCGGAAGGTGGATTATCAAAATTAATTTTCAGTTCAGATGAAGCATGGCCGGAAACAGTAACGAACGCAACCACTATTTCGAATGATGATGAATATTGGAGCTTCAAATACAGTACAGACCGCGGAGACACTTACACTGATTTTCTAGATGCATATCAGAAAGGAAATTATACCAATCACTTTGTTGCTCCTAAACTTGGTGACGATGGAACATATGATTATGCGTTTTATGAAACAGCCGGCGGAAGTGGTAATTCCTACGCTTATACAAGAGTATACACAAGTGAAAATACATCTCCGAGCAGTGGAGGTGCCGTAGTCGGCAAATGGTGGATGAGACCGGATAAAAGTGCAACAAGCAGAGTTGCAAAGGTATTCACAGCACCGTATGCGGGCAAAATTACTATATCGGCTAAGGACGAAAGCGGACTTGCGAACATATACAGCAAAACACTTAAATATACTACCAGTACTGAAAGTCCCACATTATACATCATGAAAAAAGACGGTGAAGGAACCGTTACCACGCTTTGGGAGAAGTCGGTGAGTTACACAGGTGCCGGCGCAGTGCAGGTTGCAGCCATCAGCTTCAGCGATATCAGCGTCGAGGTGGATAAAGACGATGAAATCAGTTTTGTTGTAAGTGCGGGAGATACATGTAACAATCTCTTCACAAAATACGTTTACTGGAATCCGGTTGTTGCATACAATTATGTTCCTAAGTCGGTTTTCCCGGAAGAGCGTGATGCAGTAAGCACGGATACAGAGTTTGTCCTTACTTTTCCCGATGAACTTGAAACTTTGACAAAGGAAAATATTTCGATAAAATCGGATGATAGCACTCCGACGGTAAAAAGCTTTAACCATAACGGAAATATATTGTCAATGACCTTTGACGGTCTTAAGGGCGAAACAACATACAGCGTAACTGTTTCGGGCATATGCATATCGGGAACCGAAAAACAGTATATCTATACTTTTGAATTTACAACGGAATATGTTTTTGAATATCCCGTATATAATTCTTCCAATGCATGGCCTGCATCTCTTAGCAGCACCACAATGAAAAATGACGATGCGGTATGGCAGTGGCTTTACAGAAATACTCTGACAATGAATACGATAAATCCGTATGTTCCGTATACTCTTACAGCGGAGAATAATACAGATATATACGTACCGCCGATAGTTAAAGACGGCGAATACGATTATACGCATATAGGAGAAAAAGGTGAAAAAAGCCGTGTATATTGCGATTCTCAGAACAATGCATATATGAGAAATACTATGGGAAAATATTGGTCGAGATTGTCGGTAGGAACCTCCAGCGAGCCGAAGCAGGATGTCAATAATGAAATAGTAAAGCAGTTTACTGCACCTGAAAGCGGAAAAATATCGTTATCATGTACAGATATGGAGGGACTTTCAAAAATATATAACCGAAACCTTACGGCGAATAATCCGTATGGTGCAGTGGTTAAAATTATAAAAAAATCTTCGGATGTATCTGAAGAAGATGCAGAGCTTTGGCGTCATGAATTTAAATATACATCTGAAACAGTTCCGTCAAACGCTCTTGCGGTTATTGATTTTGAGAGCATTGAAACAGATATAAAAAAAGGTGAAAAGATTTGGTTTGTTATAAGCGGTGAGCTTGGGCAAAGTGCTTATGCGAAACAGGTTTTCTGGACTCCGGTTGTTTCATACACAGAAATGACACCGAATCTTGTAAGTACAGACCCGGTAAATAACGCTGATGATATTGCGCCGAATTATATACACAGAATAACCTTTGACCATGATATAGAACTTCCTGCTGTAAGTGATGTTGACATAAGCGGCGGGGCGCAAGTTAAAGATATGTATACAGAAAACGGAAATACACTTTGTATTTCATTTGATAAAATGTCATCGTATACAAAATACTGTGTAAAGTTTCATAATATCACTATTGAAAATGTGCCTAATGCTAATGAGAATGTATACGAGTATTATTTTACGACGGGTTCGTTTGTTGAATTCGGAGATGTAAAAATAGACGGTGGTGCTCTTAAAGCAGGTAAAAATATAATAACGGTTGATATAAACAATGCCGAGGGAAGTGCAAAACCGTATAAAGCCGTACTTGCCGCATTTATATGTCGGGGTACAACGGATAATTACGAGGTTGTTTCAGTTAAATATGTGAGCAGTGATAGCATAGTGGAAAATGATAGCTTGTCACTTAGTATCAATCTCGAACAAAATACAGGATATTTTGTTAAAGTTATACTTACAGAAAGTATGGCTTCGGCAAAAGCATTGCTTCCGCTGAAAATATTCAATTAAGATTGGGGTGATATAGCCTTGAAGAAGTTGTTAACCGCACTAATATGTATAGTACTTCTGTTACAGGCAGCGATACCTGTAGGAGCAAATGCAGCGGACACCTTCAATATAACCGTGAACGGTTATATTGTGGATTTGTTGTGTCCTGCTCAAAAGGTTAACGGCATATATATGCTTCCGTTTAAAGAACTTATGTCAAAAATGGATTTTTTTGTAATGTATAATGCAGATGAAAATGCATATATAGGAGATATAAACGGTGTTGAAGCAATAGTACCGTTGGATTCCGCCAAAGCGTGCTATGATAAGGTGTGGATAGAACTTGAAAACAGCACTGTTTCCTTGGGCTCAGATGTTTTGACAGAGCTTGAGTTTATAGATAAGCTCTACGGAATTGATTATGTATGTACCGATGACGGTATAAGCTTTACCGTAAAAAAAACAGAGCAAACGGAAAATGATGAAGAGAAATTCAATATAGATGAATATCTGGCGACTCTCACGCCGAAAAGCGTAGTTGTTAAAAATGAAGATTTGTTTAATGCGGAGCTTAGCGACCCGGAACTTGTGGCAATGCGTGAGGTGGAGGTTGACGATGCACCCGGATTTACAAATGCGGTTGAGGTCGAAAATCTGACAGAGCCTAAACTTTACTACCATTCGCAGATAACAATTAATACTACGGAGTCGGTTTCGGCTGGCGATGTTCTTGTGGCAACATTCTATGCAAGAAAAATAAAATGTGTGGATGAATCCGGTTTTTCAAAATTTAATTCAACCTTTGAAGCCCTTGATGTTGACTGGACGAAATTTCACAATGTTACAGCGGAGGTCGCAGATGATTGGACTCGGTTTCAATATCCGCTCGTTGTCACAAAAGATTTGAAAACCGGCGGAGCACATTTTTGCTTGAGGGTAGGCTTCAGATATCAGACAATACAGTTTGGCGGAGTAGAGGTTGTAAATTACGGCAAAAAAGCTGATATATCTCTCATGGCACCGGATAAGGTTGTTGAAACAACCTATTACGGACGTGAAGATGGTGCTCTGTGGAGAGAGGAAGCATTTAAAAGAATTGAAAAATACAGAAAAAATGATATAATCGTAAAAGTCAAAGACTCTGACGGTAATCCGATTAAAAATGCAAAGGTATATGCCGATATGACAAAAAGCGAATTTTTGTGGGGAACGGCAGTCACTGAAACCAGGGCGTTTGAATCGGCAAGAACATCTGTATTTTATGATGATATACTGTCAAATAAGTTCAACTCGATGACTATGGAATCAAATATGAAGCCGGCAGGATTTCGGTTGCACAGATGCGTAAAGGCTATAAATTATGCGAGAGAACATGATATGCATTTTCGGGCACACGCGATTTTATGGGATTCAAAAACACATTATCCGAGTGAGATTAATGAGGATTCAAGTGTAGAAGAGCTTCTTGATTTTTCAAAACGCTATGCAAGTAAGCTTATATACAATTTCGGGGATAGTATAACTGAAATGGATGTTTTAAATGAGCCTCTTAATAACAGCACTTTCAGAGATAAATACGGCTCGGATTTTATTGTGGAGCTCTTTAAGACTGTAAAGGATATGGCACCTGATATAAAACTTTTTGTAAATGATGTTGGTATGATTGGATTGGATTCCAATTTACCGTCGGCGGTAAAATTCAAAGGAATTGTCGATGATTTGGTTTCAAAAGGAGCACCTGTTGACGGCATTGCAATGCAGAATCATGCCGCAGGCTTCATATATCCGCAGAATTTTTACAATCAGCTTGATTATATGGCAGAAAATGTGGATTATATCGCAGTGACGGAATATGATTACTTGAGTAAATTGCCGGACAATAAGGAGGCACTTGCCGTTGAGGCGGATTATTTAAGAGATTCCGTAATAATGGCTTACAGTCATCCTAAAATGACAAGCTTTACTATGTGGGGCTTCGGTGATTTGGGACACTGGCGAGCGAATGCACCCTTGTATTTTGACAATTATACTCCAAAGCCCGCACTTAAGTATTGGGATGAATACGTGTGGGGAGAATGGTTTACCAAAGAAAGTGCCGTAACCGATGAAAACGGCGAGGCGGTTATACGCGGACACAGAGGTAATTATGATATTACAGTGGAATATGACGGCACAGAAGCCAAAACGACACTTGTACTTACGAAAGACGGCGAAAACTGTGTGAATGCAGTAGTTGACGTTGAGGATATCAGCCTTTCTTCTTCTCATGAGGTTTCCCCGAAGCTTGAGAAACTTTCAATGCAAAAAGTAATTTTAAATGAGAAAGCTTCTGAAAATGAATATAAAAAGCTTTATGAAAATAAAGCAGTAAATGCTTTGAGAAGCTCGGGCAAAAAAGCAGATTTTCTTCTTGACACAGATAACACTTCTCTTTGCGCACTCGACAAAGATGATTATATAATCCTGAAGCTTGCTGAGCCTTTAAACAGCGGTTATATAACACTCGATGCGGCGGGAAAAAACGAATCACTGTTCAAAGCGGAAGTAAGTACGGGTGACGGAAGCTGGCACACTGTATATTCGGGTGAAACTGTTGCAGGCACAGGAAAATGCAGCTTCGCGCAAAACGGTGTGGAGCAAATTAAAATAAGCGGACTCATTGACATTCCTGCAATGATAAGGTATATAGAAGTTACCGAAAAGGAGGAGAATCATCGGTGAAAAAAATATGTATAACAGCACTTCTGACAGCTTGTATGTCTTTGTACACTTTTGTTGTATGTGCCGAAAGTATGCCGGGTGCATTTATAGATGAATCGGGAATACTCAATGTAAACGTTTCCTCCGATACCCAAAAAGAAACTTTGTTTACGATATATGTTACTGATAAAGATACCGTTCTTACGGATAAATTAGGTGAGAATGAGGCAGTCGGCATAAAGGGTGTTGAGCAGATAAATATTTTACCATCTCAAAGGAGATACTCATACGGCAGCGTTACAGCAAAAATATCGAACCTTGTACCCGGAACGCAGTATAAAGCTGTTATAGGCGGTGCCGATTTGAACGGCAAAGAGATTATTACGGTTTATCCGCAGGATTTTGATAAAGCGATTGCCGAGCTTAAAGACCCTGACGAACAAACTGTTTATTCGGTTCTTGAAAAATGGCAGGATAAAGCATGGTCTTTGGAACTTGATAATCCTGCTCTTGTGCAAAACAAATCCAAAACAGCAAAAAACCTTGTACATATATTAAAAAATGTTTCTGATGTCAAGGGCTTGTATACGGGATTTACGAATGCACATCAGCTGGCGCTTTTATCTGTGTGTGACAGAAAAGACGTTTACACCAATCTTTTGAAAAATGAATATAATTTCGGTTTTGAATATTCGGATTATATTCATAAGGAAAATGAAAATATACTTGATGCTTTCGTTAATTTAAGAACAGATAGTATCCTCAATCCTCTCACAAATGCAGACGAGTTGAAGCTTGTCTTAAGGAGAGCGGAAGCGATAGGTGTTCTTAACGAAGCGACAAGAGAAAATGTTATTGATATTTTAAGAAATTATAATGATGTTTTTGGGCTTGATTTTAACGGAAATTATTTAAAAGCAGATTCCTACGAGGTTGCAAAAGCAATGGTTCCGGGCAGCACACCGTATACCTCGGTAAAATCTGTTTGTGACAAATTTGAAAAGGCAACGGAAATCGATGATACCGACTATAGCGACGGTGGCAGCCACAGTTCAAAAGGCTCGGGCGGCTCAAGCGGCATATCAAGCGGTGTTATAAACCCTAACATTATAAAAAATGCAAATCCGACTGAGTATTTTGAAGATATAAATGACGCACCATGGGCGGTAGTGTATATTCAATATATGAAGGACAGGAAAATTATTTCCGGCGACGGTAACGGCAGAGTAAGACCGAACGATGAGATTACAAGAGAGGAATTTTTAAAAATTCTTCTTGAAGCACTAAAGCCGTCTGTTCCCGAAGAAGCCGATGTAGTTCAATCATTTTCGGATGTTGATGAAAATGACTGGTATGCTCGGTATGTGTATGATGCCGTAAGCCTTGGAATAGTAAACGGCATGGGTGAGAATCGTTTCGGAGCAGGCGAAAAAATTTCAAGACAGGATGCGGCAGTTATAATAAACCGCGCCTCTGAGATAATGAAGCTGATACTCAAAAGCAATGTTGAGGAAATCTCTTTCACAGACCGTGACAGCATTTCCGATTATGCGGTATCGGCTGTAAAGACACTTTCAATGGCTGAAATAATTTCGGGTTATGCAGACGGCTCTTTCGCACCGCGTAATCCGGTAACAAGAGCTGAAGCGGCAAAGCTTATATATAGCTTGCTTAAACATACAGGCAGACTGTGAAGGGAGGTGATTTGTGATGAAAAGGATTTTGGCACTTATCTTGACATTGACTGTGTTTGGTTCATTTTTGCCAAATGCTTTTGCAGCGGAAAGTGATGATGAAGCTGCTTTACTGCATGCGGAAGTTCTTGCAGACCTTGACCTTATAACGGATTATAAAGCTGAATCCGATGTTACGGGTAAGATGTTTAAAGATACACTCTTTAATCTTTACGGTTCTGATGTTTACAGTATCTATTTTAAAGATGTGTATGATCTGTCACAGCCTGTTTTGTATGGGCAAATGCTTATGGTTTTGGTTGATATAACCGGATATACACCGTTTATAGAGGAGTTTGGACTTGATGAGGATGACCCGGAATCGTATTTTTCCGTAGCTGTCCGTATCGGCATGACAGATAAGGCGACGGGAAATTTTGATAAGCCTGTGAAAATGCGGGATTATTGTGAGATTTTGTATACAGCATTGACAGAGGTTGATATGCTTACTTGCACATTATCAACTGCGGGCGAAATGACTTACACCGTTGATAAAGGTGCTACCGTCTTGAACACCGTGATGGAGCTTGAAAGCTTTAAAGGTATTCTTGACGGTGTCGGAAAGACTTCTTTTTACACACAAAATGATCATGATGCCGATGAGATTGCGATAGACGGAAAATGGTTTAGACACAAGCTTACCAAAAATCTCACAGACTATCTCGGATTAAATGTTGATGTTCTTTACGACCGTGAGAACAAAAAAATAAAATCTGTCGTACCGGTTGGCGACGACAAAATAATATCAATCACAAATAATGATGTTGCAGCAGATGCTACAAGCATAAATAAGCTTACATATTACAATGAAACGAACAGAAAGAAAACCCTGAAAATATCAGACAAGGCTGATTTTATCTACAATTCCAGATTGCTGAAAAATTTCACAAAGCAGGATTTTCTCCTTGACGATTGTATGTATAAGCTTATAGACAATGACTCCGATTCTGAAATCGATGTTATTATTGCTGATAAATATCAGACTTTTATGGTTGATTCCGTAATAACGGATGATGAAAAAATAATTGATACAAAAAGCAATGTCTATGAATTTGAGAAATATTTTGAAGACGGCGGGAAAATTTATAATGCTTTTGGGCAAGAGATTACCCTTGATGACATAGGTGGATATAATATCGTGTCCGCAGCGAAGGATTATTCAGACACTGAGTTTACAAAGTTTATAGTTTCTTCGGCAAAGGAGAGCGGAATATTTACTGCCGAACGCGAAAAGCGTCGTTTTATAGAACTGTCGGGCACGCAGTATGAAACACTTGCTGAGTACCGTAAAAACATTAACGCTCATGAAAAAATCAATCTTGGCGATGAGGTAGAAGTATTTTTCGATTTTAAGGGATATGTAGCGGATATTAAATGCACCAAAAATGCGGTTAAAGCAGGATATTTGCTTGGAGCCAGGAATGAAAGCTTCGATACGGTTAGCTTTAAGCTTCTGAACGAAGAGGGAGAGCTTGAGATTCTTGAAACAGCATCAAAGCTAACATTAGACAATAAAAAAGTATCTTCATCATCTCTTAAAGACAGCGAAGCATTATATAAATCAAATGAATTTATACCGCAGCTCGTTTTGTATAAGGTTAGCTCAAAGGGCATTTTTTGGATAGATACCGCAGTGGATAATTCGGAAATCGGCAAATACAGCAGCGGAGAGTTTTCGCTGGATTATGACTGGAATGAGGAAACGACACTCCGTGCACTTAATCTTAACGGACAGAGGGTTCTCGGATCAAAGTATATGACCACGTCAAACACCAAGGTGTTTGGTGTCAGTACGGAGCTTGACGAATGTTATGTTCAGACCGGTGCGGCACTTCCTGTGCAGACCGCACTTAAATGCAAGCTTTACAACGTTGACGAAGACTACGTCCCCGAATATATAGTTCTTGATTCGAGTCCGGGGCTTGGAGGCTGGGTAGATTTATGGGAGCCGACATACATTGTCGATGAGGTGGCATATGCGTATAATGCCGCAAAAGACGAGGCAAACTACAAGCTTTACTATCATGATGGAAGCGGAAACAGCTATAGCGCATTTTTGCGCGCGGGCGACCTTAAAACTCCGAGTGGAAACGTACTTTCCGGTGACGGCAGATTACGTCAGGTGCTTGCTAAGGATTTGAAAAAGGGTACGGTTATCCAGTTTAATGATGATAAATACGGAATTAAATCCATTTGTATACAGGCGATGCCTATGGATGATGATAGTGAATATATATTTGAAAAATCGAATTCCACGACGGGAGCGGAATACGGCATAAGTAAGTACATGTTTAACGGAAGCTCTATTATGTCATACGGAAGGGTTATAAAAAGAACTTCCGGAGGAATTATTGTAAACAGCCATCTTCCTACCGAGGTAGAGGAGCATGGCGGCGCTGTGTTCCCTATGGATAGCTGGAACAGAGTGATTCCCCTTTCAACGGCGGATTTTGTTTGGTTTTATGATAAAGAGGAAGATGAATTAAAACCCGGACAGGCTGCCGAGATTTTAGAAGGGGATATGATATTTATGCATCGAAGAGCGACAACTATGATGACTACGATTGTTTACAGATAAAATAATATCTGTGAAAATAAAATTTTAAGGAGAATTATTATGAAAAAATTTAAAGTATTATCTTTGATGCTGGTAGTCACTGTACTTTTTGGTATTATGTGCGTACCGGCTGTATCCGCATCTTCTCAGGAAGCTGCAAAGCTTGTTTTCAGTTCGGATGAAGCATGGCCGGAAACTTTAAACAACGAAACCGTAATTTCGAATAATGATGAATATTGGAACTTCAAATTCAGTAACGATAGTGGGAATACTTACACTTCATATGAGTTATCGGCACAGAATAATACCTATTACTTTGTTGCCCCTAAACTTAATGACGATAAAACTTATGATTACTCATATGTTGAAGCAAGCGGTAATAAAACGAAAGTATTTAAAGATGCGAACTCTACTACTGATCCGAGTACACAGGGTAGTATAATCGGTAAATGGTGGATGAAACCTGCAGGAGCAACAGATAGAAGAGTTGCCAAGGTGTTCACGGCACCATATACGGGTAAGATTACTATATCGGCTAAAGATGAAAGCGGAGCTGCAAAAATATATTGCAAAAAGATTAGTGACGGTGCTACAAATGGTCCTGTTTTAAACATTGCGAAAAAAGACGGTGAAGGGAACAATAACATTCTTTGGAGTAAAACAAGGAATTACACGTCCTCAAGTGTGTCGACAGAAGTTCAATCCATTAGCTTCGACGATATTGAAGTAGAAGTTAACAAAGGTGATGAATTATGGTTTATTGTCAGTGGTGAGCAGAGCGCTAACGGCAAAACGAAGTTTGTTTACTGGAATCCTGTTATTACGTATACAAAAACAATTACCGACACTGTGATATATACAGATTACTCATCGGATGAAGCATGGCCGGCAACGGTAACAAACACGACAGAAATTTCCAATAATGATGAATATTGGAAGTTCAAATACAGTATAGACAGCGGAACTACTTACACTGATTATTCAGTACAGAAAGGAAATAACACCTATTACTTTGTTGCTCCCCGGCTTTCTAATGGAACATATGATTATACACATATAGAAGAAAGTGGAAATCATACAAGGGTATGGGTTAATGGTTCAAATGTGTCTGATCCTTGTACATCAGGTGCTGTAATCGGTAAATGGTGGATGAGACCGGGCGGTTCTGATACACATCGGGTTGCAAAAGTATTCACAGCACCGTATACGGGTAAGATTACTATATCGGCTAAGGATGAAAGCGGTCTTGCCAACATATATTCCAGAGTGGTGGACGACGGTGCTAAGAAAGGACCTATTTTGTATATTGAGAAAAAAACTTCCGGCGACAGCAGCACACAGCTTTGGACTAAAACGGCGGATGATTTCAGCGGAACGGTGGGAACCTTCGTTAAAACCATAAACTTCAGCGATGTTGAAGTTGAAGTTAACCAAGGCGACGAATTATGGTTTATTGTCAGCGGCGAGCAAAGTCAGAACCTGAATACGAAATATGTATACTGGAATCCTACTGTTCACTATGATAAAATAGGCGTGTCCGCACCCGAATTTTCATCAGCAGACTCAACTTCACTTGATACCTTCTCAGCTGTTGTTTCTGCCGGAACATTAAATGTTTCTCTTCCTGTAAACAGTATTCTTACTGCTGACCAAGATGCGGTGATGTGCGTTGCCGTATATGATGAAGACGGTAAGCTTTCCGATGCTGCGATAAGCGAAACAACCGTCATACCCGATGGCGGAAGCGTTACATTGAAAATTGAAAATATGACTGTTAAAAATATTACAAACGGATATGTAAAGGTGTTCCTTTTCGATTCAATGGAAACTCTCGTTCCGTTAGACGATATCGGCGCAGCAAAAATACTTTCTTCATCTGCTCAATAATAATGGGGATATCAAAGCTATGAAAAATAACTTGAAAAAATTTATGAAAGCAGCAGGCACTCTTTTGTGCCTGCTCGCTATACCTATGAACGTATTGGGAGCCAATATTGTATTTAAAGGCAATGCCGGCACGGAAAGTGCGGGACAGTCTGTAACCGTAGCATTTTATGACAAGGATGCGGATTTAAAAAATATAACGGCTGCCGATATTAAATATATTGAGCAGTCTTTTATATCACAAGACGGAAGCTTTTCAATAACCGTTCCCGTAAGCGAGGACATGGCACAGCTTAAATTTGTAAGCAACAAATCGGATTTCGGAAGTGCAGAGATGCAGCAGGCAGTTTATGTATCCGCACAAGGAAGTCAGAACGGTGACGGAACCGAGCAAAGCCCATGCACTTTTCAAAAGGCTCTTGAGCTCGTTGAGGATAAAGGTGTAATTAAAATAGACGGCACTGTTACATTGCCCGCCGACTTTTCCTGGCCTGTAAGTGACAAGAGTATAACCGTAACCGGTGTAAATGATGCTGTGCTTGACATTACAACGGTGGATAATCTTAATATAAACTGCAATACAACATTTAAAAATTTAACCATAGGCTGTTCTCAGACGGGAAGCGGCAAAAATTCAACTCCCGATAACTCGATTTCCGCCAACGGATATCATGTTATCATTGCCGACACTGTAGACACTCAAAGCATACTGAGCATAAGAGGCGGAAGCCTTACCGAGGATGTAGACAGCACAAACCTTGAGGTTTACGGAGGTCATTACAAAACAATCTACGGCGGCGGAAGCGCTAAAAATGTAAAAGGTGATTGCCGTCTTACGGTAGGCGGAAATGTTAATAAAAATTATTCTGTTTCCGACAGCGACACCGCTTATGTTCCCACTGCGATTCACGGCGGCTGCTGGGGAGGTGTCGTAAAAGGTGATTGCATCACCACTTTAAAGGGCAATGCAAAAGCGGCATATGTTTATGGCGGTACACATGGCAGTGCGACAAGCTATGTCGAAGGTGAGATAAAAGTTAATATTCAAAGCGGAAGCTATATGAATGTTTTTGCGGCAGCATTTGTCACTGAAGGAAAATATACCAAAAGCACAATCAATATGACCGGCGGAACGGTCGAGGGGATATTTGCCTCGGATAAATGCGTGGTAACCGGAGATATCACGATGAATATTCTGGGCGGTACCGTTACAAGGAGAATTTATGCCGGCTGCTACAATGATTACGGCTGGTCGGGCTATTCAACGGATTATTACGTGAACGGCAATGTAACCTTGGTTATGGGAGGCAATGCTGTTTATAACGATTTGTTTAATTACGATAGCGGAATACATGGTGGAAGCCGTACAAAAAACGACCACGATGCCGAAATTTGCAAAATGATTTTTTTGGATAATTCCTATGAAAGATTTAAAGGCAGCATTGATAAATCGACAATATGCAAAAATTATCATGAATATGTCGTGACGGCAAACAAAGGCGGAACGGTTGCTTCAAGTACATCTGACTCTGTTGAGATTAAAGCAGATAAAGGTTTTTCGGTGCTCGTGAACGGTGTGTCCTTTGAGGATAAAATACTTACTCTTAATCAGGCTCAGACAAATGTAGAATTTAAAAGCGGAATCGGTTCCGTAGTTTACGACAAAGAAAAGGTGACGGTGGAATACGGCTTAAATACAGAGTTTGAACCGCTTATGATTGCTGCTGTATATGATGCCGAAAATAAAACTCTTGTTACGGCTTCAACATCACCGGTAAATTCATCGTCCTCAAAGAAGGACTTTGAACTTTCGTGCAATCTTTCAAGCGGTAAAAAATATATTTTGCGTATCATGATGTGGGAAGACCTAGACGACCTTATTCCCATATGTGAGGCAATGACTGTCTATATTCCTGAGTCCAAATAACATATCGGAGGTTGTATTATGAAAAATGATATTTATGTCACAGATCATAAAAACAATAAATTTATGGAAAAATCATATGTAGAAACCAACCGTGTGGAGCGTTTTGGCGGTTGGGGTCTTGTATGCGTATTTCCGGAGGAAAAATATCAGAGAATAAAAGGCTTTGGCGGAGCTTTTACAGAATCCGCCGCAAGCGTTTTTTCAAAGCTTTCAGATGAAAAAAAAGAAGAGTTCCTTAAAGCGTATTTCAGTAAGGATGATGGAATAGGATATTCCTTTTGCAGGCTTCATATAGGAAGCTGCGACTTTTCGCAGGATGAATACATTCATATCGATGAAGGCGATACCACGCTTAACAGTTTCAGCATAGAACGCGATAAAAAATATATTATACCGATGATTAAAGAGGCACAAAAATATGCAAAGCTTACCCTTTTTGCCTCTCCCTGGAGTCCTCCTGCTTTTATGAAGGATACAAACAGCCGTTTTAAAGGCGGTAAGCTGAAAAAAGAGTGCTACAAAATGTGGTCGGAATATGTAGCAAATTTTATCGAAGCATATCGTCATGAGGGTATACTTATCGACGCTGTCACGATTCAAAATGAAGCGGAGGCAGATATGACGTGGGAATCGTGTGTATATACAGCTCAGGAGGAGTGTGCTCTTATAAAAAGCGGTTTCGGCAAAAAAATGAGAGACATCGGCGTCAAAATCTATGTATGGGATCATAATAAAGAACGCTGCTTTGACAGATCAAGAACTGTTTACGAGGACAGTGAAGCTTCGCAGTATGTTGCAGGTGTTGCACTTCACTGGTATACCGGTGACCACTTTGAACAGCTTGACATGCTGAAGCAAAAATACCCCGAAAAAGAAATAATTTTCAGTGAGGGTTGTTGTGCGGCAGAACATTGTGGTATAATGAAAGAGGAAGGACTTGCCTTCGCACAAAGATATGCACATGAAATAATCGGTGACTTAAAAAGCGGTTTAAATGCTTTTTGTGACTGGAATTTACTTCTTAACCTTGAAAACGGTCCGTATCACAATCGGTTTTCAAAGCTTAGCTGCGATGCACCTATACTTGCCGATTTGGTTAATGATGATTTGGTAAAAGAGCTTTCTTATTATTATATAGGGCATTTCAGCCGTTTTATAAAACAGGGTGCGGTAAGAATTGCATGTAGCTCTTATTCCGAAAAGGTTGAAACAGTAGCTTTCGAAAATCCCGATGGCTCTGCGGTTGTAATTTTGCTGAACAGAACGTCGGAAGAACAAAAGGCAAATGTTTTATTTAAAGGAACGAAAACAGAATATGTATGCCCATCTGAATCAATTACAACTATGATTATTTAATGTGCATATAACCAATACGATATGCTGATATTCACCAACGGAATTGTGGGTGCAAACGACCCTGTCCGCCCACGAAACGACGTAATGATATTCACCAACGGAATTGTAGGGGCGGACGACCCTGTCCGCCCACGAAACGACGTAATGATATTCACCAACGGAATTGTAGG
>CAYRGA010000018.1:0-6664 GCA_964423705.1 uncultured Oscillospiraceae bacterium | reverse complement strand
ACCCTGTCCGCCCACGAAACGACGTAATGATATTCACCAACGGAATTGTAGGGGCGGACGACCCTGTCCGCCCGCAAACAATATGATTGCTCCGATTTAAACCTATTAATTGGGATGAGAATGTTATGAAAAAAATTTTGTTGATAATAATGATGATTTTAAATGTGTTCATATGTTCTTGCGGAAATACCAAAATGACTTTGAGTCATGGTATAGCGGAAGACAGTAATGTGACTGCACCGGGAGAATTGCCGATTGTAAACAATACCATTACGCTTACCTGTGCTATAGAAGCTTGTGAAACAGTTGAAGATTATGAAACAAATGAGTTTACTTTATGGCTTGAAGAAAAAACGGGCATTAATCTTGAGTTTGAAGTTATGAGTGACCTTCGCAAGGATTTGGCGAAAAAAATTGCCGCCGGAGAGGAAATTCCCGAGGTGATTTTCGGAGGCGGATTTACTCAGATTGACAGAGTGAAAAACGGGATAAACGGTACAGGTATACTTCTCGAACTCGGGGATTACATGGATAATTACAGCTATTGGTTAAATGATATATATACCAAGAGCGATATTCCCGATGTGGAGAAACAGCTTTATTCAGCCGATGGGAACAGGTATTTTATGCCTAAAATAATTGAACAGATTGGGAATAGTTACGGTATGAAAACCTGGATAAACAAAACATGGCTTAATAAACTCGGTCTTAAAATGCCGGAAACAACCGAAGAATTCAGAGAGGTTATGGAGGCATTTGTTACCATGGATCCAAACGGCAACGGCATTGCTGATGAAATCGGCATCACCGGCAATGTTGACGGGTGGTGTGCGCAGCCGCACAAGTTTTTAATAAATTCATTTATAGCTGAAGGGGATCCGGTGTCAACTATGTATGCAAACGTAGGCGATGACGGTAAGCTGTATATTAATTTTACCAAAAAAGAATACAGAGATGCTTTAGAGTATTTATCCGAATTAACCGGTGCCGGCTTGTTTGATAAAAGGGCATTTACACGCTCGGGCGATGAAATGCTGAAGCTTGCAGACAAAGAAGAGAATGTAATAGGCTGCTTTACATCAGGCAGCCCTGACAGACTTTTTAGTACCAATCGCGAACGTATGCTTGAATATGAAGCAGTTCCGCCTCTGGTGGGACCTGACGGTGTCGCCTATGCATATTGCTATCCGGCAACGGTCAGTGCGGGTGCATATATAACCAAATATTGCAAGCATCCGCTTGCAGCGTTCAGACTTCTTGATTTTATGATGAGTAAAGAAGCAACTTTAAGGGGAAGGTATGGTGTAGAGGGCAGAGATTGGTTCTATGCGGATGAAGATGATATTTGTATATTTGAAAGCATAGGTCAGAAAGCTACAATAAAGACCAATATACAATATGGTTCGTTTCAGAATACAATATGGGAAAACCGAAATCCGGAATTTCGGTTTTCTGATATAGCAAATGGTATGGCATGGAACGGTGATCCTTTTGATGGTGAAAAATTTAAAGCAGACGGTCTTGAAAAATATATCAATAAGCAACCCGAAAAAATTGTTACTCAAATCGAGTATACAGAAGATGAATATGAAGAATTTATGATTTTATATGATAAAATTATTCCATATGCCGAACAGCAAATAAAAGCATTTATAACCGGAGAAAAAAACGTTAAAAAGCACTGGGATGAGTTTCAAAATGAGCTTAAAACACTTGGGATAGAAAAATATCTTGAGCTTCTTCAATCCGGATATGACAGGTATGAAAACAGTATAGGCATATCAAATAATGCGGGGTGAAAATTTTGTATAAAATAGTTTTGGTAGATGATGAAAGACTTACAATTAAAAGCTTTGCAAAGGTTATAGAATGGGAAAATTTCGGTTTTGAACTTGCAGGAATTTTCTTTAATGCTTTCGATTGTATCGAGTACATTGAAAATAACGATGTAGATGTTGTCATTTCTGATATCAGTATGCCCCAACTGGACGGAATTGAAATGGTAAAAAAAATAAATCTTATAAAGCCGGACATTAAAATTATTCTTGCAAGTGCTTATAAAAAGTTTGATTATGCTATTGAGGCAATAAAGCTTAAAGTATATGATTACATTATAAAACCCTATGATTGCAAAGCTATTGAAGATGTTCTTAAAGCAGTTTCAAAAGAGCTCTCTCCAATTACACAAAATGAAGACGAAAACGAGGAAGTGTATGATGCAATCAAAAAATCAAAGCAGTATGTGAAGACTCACCTTGAATACGGTCTGTCACTTGCCGAAGTGGCAAAACATGTATCTTTTTCGCCGGCATATTTTGGTAGGATGTTCAAAGAGCGCACAGGTGAAAAATTTTTAGACTATGTTAACCGCATGAGGATTGAAGAAGCCTGCAATTATCTTATAACAAGCGGTATGAAGGTAAATGAAATTTATGAAAAAGTAGGCTATAAAAGCGGAAATTATTTTTATAATATGTTTAAAAGTATTATGGACTGTACTCCTCAGGAATACAGAGAAAAGATGCGCCAAGATAAAGAAATGTAAAAGAGAGTGATGTTGTGAAACTATTTAAAAAATTCAAGTATCTTTTAAACGTATACGGAACAGTTAAAAGCTATAAGCGTAAAAGTATATTTTACCGCTTCTGGTTTCTTATTGTAATTGCACTTATAGCGGTTTTTGCATTTGTTTTTGTATTTGTAAACAGCTACAACAACACAAAGCACTATAACAATATATCGACTATCTTTTCAAAAAATATGTATAACATGAGAAATTCTTTTGACAGCATTTTTGCCGAAATTATTTCCGAAACCAAAAAAATATCAGAGAATGAAACTGTAAAAACGATAAACAAACAGGAGTTTTCGCCGGAAGATATATTAAGTATTGAAGCTTTTTTGAAAAAGGTTCATTCAGAAACCGATTTTGTAAAATCGATATATTTGTATTATCCGAAATATGATTATGTTGTATCTTCATCAGTAATATACAAAAGCGCACCGTTTGATAAATTTAATGATACTGACTGGCATGATTTGTATTACAGCGGAGAAAGTGATGTGTTTTTAAGATTTTATCCGGAAAATTCGGTTTTTCAAAAATGTATTTCCGTCTGCAAACAGCCTTTTAACAATGATGAAGTTATTGCTGTTTTTAATATGAATTATGATAAGTTTAATGTTATCAGAAAAAACAATATGCTTATGGACTATGAGATAAGCCTTGTTAACGATTCCGGAACAATCATTTTCAGCACAGACAACGAAAAAATCGGTAAGGATATAAATGATTATAAAGAGCACAGCGATACATATTATATGACAGCAAACAATTATACGGTAAATATAATGCTGGCAAACGAAGCTCTTTATCAGGGAATTCGCATGAAAAATTCCAATACGGCAGTTATTGCGGAAATTCCAAAGGATAATATTGATGCCATAAGAGGAAATAAAAGCTCTACATTTTTGATTTTTGCTGCAATTTTCATTGTGGTCATTATATTATCTGTTATTATTACAACAAAGTTTTACGGAGCATTTATGATGTTCTTTGAAAAAATCCCAAAAGAGGAAACAAAATCCGGCAAAACGGACGAGCTTACAGATATAAGCACGCAAATTTCAAACGTATTAAACAAAAAATACGAAACCGAGAGCGAGCTTGCCGAAAGTCTTATGAATTTACAAAAGGCTCAGTCGATTGCATTGCAATCGCAGTTCAGTCCGCATTTTTTATTTAATACTCTGCAGATGATTAATTCAATTGCCGTTTCCGAAATCGGCGGTGACAGTGATATCACAAAGGCGGTAAAGCTTCTTTGTGATATACTTCACGTTGCAATGGATACCACTGAATATACCTGTAAATTCAGTGATGAGCTTGAGCTTGCCAAAAAGTATATTTCATTGCAGAATATGAAGTATGAAAATGCGTTTGACGTAAATTTTGACATTGAAGATACATCTTTGGACTGTATGGTGACAAAGCTGTTTTTACAGCCGATTTTGGAAAATTCCATGCATCACGGTTTTGATGTTAAGCGTCATAAAATGAATATAAATATACGTTCCGGAATATCGGACAATAAACTTATTGTTACGGTTGAAGATGACGGGCTTGGGATGACGGAAGAAAGACAGAATGAAATTGCTTTAAATCTTGATAACAAACAGCTTGAAAAAAAGAATTCCATAGGACTTTTAAATCTTAATCAGCGTATAAAGCTGATTTTCGGATATGAATACGGCTGTATGATAAAAAATAACGGAAATGGTGTTACGGTAACGATCAGTTTTCCGTGCAGATAAGGAGAATAACAATGGAATATATATACAATAATTTAAAAACCGATGAATTTTATGTTGCTCCGGTTATGGGAAACGGAAATATGACTTTTCAGGCGGACTATGAAGGCACTATGTATCATAAGCCGAATTTTGAAGAAATAAAAAGCAATATGGATTTAAGAATATGGTGGGCTGCAAGAAGATATATGCATAAACCCGATTTTAATCTTGTATCTTTTGGCTGCTTTGGCCACAGAATTGATGGTGAAGACCACATTATAAAAACAGCTCGCCAAAATCTTGATACCCAAAATGCTGTTATGGATACATCATGTGAGTACATGAGCGGCATTAAGGTCGATACACAGCTTTTTATACATCATGACTATAATCTTATAGCAGTAACGAAATCTGTTGAAAATGCAGATGAATTCTGTTTTGAATATAATCTTTGCGATGTTAAAGGAACAGAAGCTTTTCCCGAATTATTAACTGTTACAAAACAGACCGTTGGAGAGAACTATGTCGATTTGGAATATAAAATTGACGCAGGAATGTATCCGTATAAAGGAATTGTAAGTATATTTGGCATAGGTATTACGAAATGTATAATAAATAATAACAAGGTTTCTTTAAAAGCAAAAAATAAAGGAATATTTTATATTTTATTCAGTGACAATGTTGAACGCGACGATTATATCGATTTTGTAAGTAAACAGAAGAAATATGTTTTGAAAAGCGGTTTTGATAAAATTAAGGCTGAGCACTCACAAAAATGGAACAATTATTATGGTGAAGGCTATGCATCGATTGATGATGAAATAATAAACAATGCATATAACACCGCACAGTATCATTTGAAATGTTACACAACAGACTGGTCGCTGCCCGTAGGTCTTAATAACGGTTCATGGCAGGGAAGGTATTTCGCATTTGATGAATTTTATATGTTTATGGGACTTTTAACATCAAACCATATGTCGGCAGCGGTGAAAATACCCAAGTTTCGATATGACGGTCTTGATGAGGCACTGTTCAGAAGCAGCATCAGTAAAAATGAAGTGCGTGGGGCGATGTATCCATGGGAAACATTAGAGAATGGAAAAGAAGGAGGTCCATCAGGATTTTGGCGTGACCATATATTTCATATGGCTTGTATTTCGTGCGGAGGATATTACTATTATAAATTCACCAATGATAAAAAATTTCTTGAAGAAACAGCATATCCCCTCATTAAAAGCAGTGCATTGTTTTACATGTATAATTCAATCTATAAGCTTGATGGCGGCAGAGTTGTTGTAGGTAAATGTACTGACCTTGAACGTCTTGGCTCATACAGGGAAAATGCTTATATGACAACCTGCGGTGTTATAAAAACGCTTTTAATATTTGATGAGGTTTCAAAAATCCTTGGTTGTGATGAAAAATTTGCAGAACAATGCAAAAAAACCGCATATGATTTAAAAAGATATTTGCCCACTGACGGAAAAAAATACATACCTTATTCGGAATGTAAGGAAACGAGTATCGGGCTTCTTAGCGGAACATATCCTTTTGACGTAATAGAGCGTGACAATGAATTTCAAAAAAACGGCATTGAAGGCTATATTCAAAGTGAAAACAGAGTTGGTAATATGTATACCGTGGGAACCGGAGTATGCTCCTGGTATATGACCTGGAAGGCTGTTATGTTCGCAAGAATGAATATGTGTGAAGAAACCTTTGAATCAATCAAGAATGCTTCAAAGAATACCGGATACTTTGGTGAAATGTATGAAATAAGCGATTTGTCAACAAAGACAGTATACAGACCGTGGTTTACAACCGCAGCCGGTATGTTTGTTCATTCTGTCAATGAAATGCTTTTACAAAGCGATGAAAATTATATATATGTTGCTCCGGCACTTCCTGAAAGTATTGATAGCTTCTCGTTTAAACTGGCTGCATATTCCGGACTGTGTATAGAGGTTGAGGTTAAAAATAAAGAACTTGTAAAGCTTGATTTAGTATATAGCGATAAATGTGACTTGAATACAGTTAAAATAAAAATTCCGGAATGGATTTCCGTGAGTGATGATATACGGAATACAAAAGACGGTATCGGATTTTCCGTTCGGATATCAAAGGCAAAAAGGGTATATCAATCAGTGATTTTGCCATAACCGGAAATGAATATGTTGATGTAAACATTGATTCGTACACAAAATATTATTATACAATTTGTCCTGTTTTAAAAGAAGCAGAATTCGATATTGCAACAGGAGAATTAACCTCCGAAAAGCTCGGTAGCTAAAAAGTATTATAATGAATATCGTCCCCATTTCGTTTTATGTGAAAACGGAGATTTATGGAGTTGGGGGGATAACCAATG
>CAYRGA010000017.1:0-25855 GCA_964423705.1 uncultured Oscillospiraceae bacterium | reverse complement strand
ACCGTACGGTAGGTATATAACATTTTCACCGTTATATTTAGCAAAAAGTGCTGTTCCCATACAGATTGAGTCATTCCAATGCGGGAATTTTTCCCAAGTTTTTCCGCCGTCAAGACTTCTGCTATTCATACCTCCCGCTGCCCAGCCTTCTCTAAATACAAAAAGCTCATTTTCGTTTTCGGGATTTACAGCTATACTGTTATACCACGGCTCGGACTTCGTCGGTGTAATATTACTCCAGGTCTTACCGTCATACTTGAATACACCCGGAAGAATATCGTATTTTGTCTTAAGCTCCTCGGGAAGCTTTGACGATGCACCAGCCATATAAATGTGACCGTTTATAAATCGCATGCACATCGCACCGATTTTGGGACTTCCGGGCATAAGTGTGAAGGTTTCTCCGCAATCGGTACTTTTATAAACACCATAACCCAGTACCGAAACATACATAACGGATGTCCTTCCGTTTATAACCGGAGCTTTGGGATCAAACACAATGGCTGCCACACCGGAAGAATCCGCAAGCTCATCTTTTAAAGGACCCTTCGGAATACCGTTTACAGCACTCCAGCTACCTGCTTTAGCACCCTTTTCACTTTTCCATAAGCCGTCAAAACGTGTGCCGGCATATATTATATCGGGGTTATTCGGGTCTACAGCCATCTGCGCTGTTGCCCAGCGAGTTCTGCCGCTGTATGCACACATTTGTTTTCCGAAAAAGCAACGCGTCCAGCTGTCACCGTAGTCTTCGGATTTAAATATATCGATCGATTCTCCCTCAGAGCCACGGTCAACACTGTCGTTTCCGAAGACAGCATATATTACATTTTCATTGCTCGGGTCAAGCGCAATTGAGCCCATAGAATTTGTAAAGTTACAGTTGGCGAATTCAAACGAATCTCTGTTGCAGTCAAGCCATGTTTCCGTTTCAGTATCCCATCTGAACATTCCGCAGACATCACCGGTCGCATACATAATATCGGGGTTTTTCGGATGCACATATACACCTGTGATATATCCGAGTGCTTTGCCCATATTTAAATACTGCCACTCATAGTTAAGATACCTGTCAAGCTCACTCATTACAGCCGCGGGTATTCCTTCGTCAAAGCATCCGTGAACCGCGCTCATAAATACGAGCTCATTTTCAATATGTAAATCCAGTTCAAGAATGGAAGATACCGTTTCTGTCGATGCATAGAGCTGTCCTTCATATATAAAACAGCCGTCAGAGTCACCGTCGGAAAGTGTGATGCTTCTGTCATCATACTCAAAGGTTAATGAGTTATCATTTTTTTCAAAATCAACTCCAAGTCCCTTTAATACAAAGCGTATCGGCACACATATATCATCATTTTTGATTGCACGCACCGCCTTATTTCCCTCAAATAGATATACTCTCTTGTTGTCTATATACCCTTCACAGCTTCCCACACGCATTACAATACACTTTTGCATAAACTCAGTGCCTTCGGCATCGCTGATTCCCGCATGAGAAAAATATGATTTGTATGTATTGGATGCAGCACCGACACATATGACCGGCATAATACAAGATAAAATCAACGCTATAAAAGCTATCAATCGTTTTCGTCTACACATATTGACTCCTTATCACTTATATATTATCGCTTGATGAACTGTTCCCCAATAAAGATATACAACAATCTCGGCACCCTTATCGGTATTTACCTCGTCAACAAGGTCTGAATAATCTCCGTGTTCAAAGGTTTCGGTTTTTGTATCAAAAACCATAATTCTCGACGGTAATATCTGAAGACCGAAGATGTTGTCTGTATCTACAGAGCCTGTATTTGCACCGTCGGCATATATATACGGTGCTATACCGCAGTACCCCTCCTGAGCATACTTATTATATACCCTTCCGTGAATCGTACGATAAATCGACGAAAACTTTGATGCCTCAGACGGTCGAACCTGAATGTTTTGATTATAAACATCAGCCGACTCACCATGTCTGATTTTTACTCCTTTAACCATCTGCATTTCTGTTTCATCGAAAATCTTTGAAAATGCTTTTACATTTCCCAGGCTGTTATTCGTAATAACCGCAAGGTCGCCCGCCTTGAGTTTTTCGGCCTTTTTTATCATGGTGCTTTCGGCAACGCAAAATTCTGTTTCCTTGCCTTTTAAATATCCTTTTATTTTTATCTGTTCCTCTCCGTCATCATTTAATACGCTTGAAACCTCCGAAACAGCCGTTACCCCCGAGCTTCCGTACGGTGCCGCATCCGCTCCGTAGTCCGGCTCGTCGGAATAGACAACTATAACATCGGCAACCATCGAATTTGAATTTGAGGCATAAATCTCACCGACAGTCGCGGTTTCATCTGTTGAATACCCTTCTATATAGTATAAATCGTCATTGTCTTTATCACTCTCGGGGATATTCATTAATACAGTGTCAGCCGTCATATATATAAGCGGCTTATCGGAGAAAAAGCCTGAATATTCACCGTACACTGAGCGGTATGTATATGACTTGCCGGCATTGTTGCTGAATATTTTTGTGAATTTGTCTGTATTCGCATCGGCACGAAGAATGTCGGTTATTACATTTTCATCGGCGATAAAGCATATTACCTCTCCTCCGGATGTAGAAAGCATGCTGCATGCATCCTCGGCTTTTACCTTTTTTTCATCAAGATTCAGCTTATCCTTAAGTGTAAATATGCGGAACTGCCCGTCTGCACAGAAAATCTTAACCTGATAATCCGATTTAACTCCGCCGCTTGCCTTCGCCTTTATAAGATACCCGTACTCCATATTGTTATCCGGGATAAAATATGCGATTTTTCCTTCCTTATCAAAATAGAATTTATAACTTTCGCCGAGTAAAATGTCATTTATTTCCTTCGCTCTGTATGAAAGTTCATGTCCGACACCGTCAATTTTAAATTTTTTGTTTCCGTTTTCGGTATATTCCGCACTTACCTTACCCGTAGTGCTTTTTTGCGATATTGATACAACGGCATATTGTTTTTTCTGCGAAGAAAGAGTTTCCCTCACATTTAGAATACAATTTTCGGTTATATTTTTAAATTCCGTTTCAACACCGTTTATATCGGTAAGCTTATATTCCAAACCATCTAGCTTTACGGATAATCCCCTGTCAAGCTTGTCATAAATCGTTTTATTGTACTCATCCACAGTACCGGCAATCAAAACTCGCTCTTTGGTTATGTCTATGATATCAAAGCGGCTGTTTCCGTCATTGCTTATAAGCTTAACCGCACCTTCCCGCAAATCAAATATTTCCGCAGTATAGTTTGTTATAAGCACTCCGTTATAAATAACCTGCGTATCATCACTTAATTTAAATGTTTTCTCTCTGCCATCTTCATCATAATATGTAAGCACCGAATGTGAGAATTTTTTTATATCACCGGGTTTAAGAACCACTTCGTTATTAAGTGAAGAATTTTTATTTATGAACACGATATCCTTGATTTTATTTACTCCCTTGCGGTAATATACAACCGCATATCTTCCGATAAGCCCATCCGAGGATATACCGTTAAGCCGCAAATATTCTCCTTCTATCGAAATGTATCCCTCCTTTTCCGATGTCTTTGAAATTCCGGTTATACCGTCCGAGGTGACTACGCCCTCAAGCTTATAAATATCAAGAACCGCATTCATCATACAAGTATCTTTGTTAAGCTTCCAGCTGATACTGTTATCGGATATATCTGTATATTCATAGACATTTGCATTGAGAATATTATACAGCATTACCGATGCATTTCTTCTCGTAAGATGTGAATTACCGTCATAAGCCTCCATATCGTCCAAAACACCCAGCTTTGATGCCTCGGTTATATAACCGGACGGGAAATCATCATTACATAAAAATCCGATATTAAGGACAACCGCAGCAGACTTTACGGCTTCATTCACAGTAATCATTCTTTCGGGATAAAAATATCCGTCGGAGCCTGTCATTATACCGGCGCCCGCAGCATATTTTATGCTGTCATAATATTCATCCTCCGGTGAAACATCTTTAAAAACGGAATACACATCCGTCGCTTCACCATTATGTAAACTTTCATCGATTTCGCCCTTATAACGCCAGCTCTCGTCGTCATATTCGTACACATTTCCGGTGAATTTATCCGAATCCTCATCCGATTCAAGCTTTTGAGCATCCATTCCGATGAGCAAAGTTACTATTTTTGCAAATTCTTTTCTTGAAATACCCTTCTGAGAATCCTCGTCATTAACGCTTAGTATTCCAAGAGCGGATAGAAGTCCGTTGCTTTCTTCGAACACCTCATCCGTACGCTCTTTTGCTTCCGCCTTCGGCATGTCCGCCGCATGCCCGGTTTGAAAAGCTGCAGCCAGTACGAAAAGTACGCTTACAAGTGATATTATTTTATTCCTCATTCCTTTTTATCAGCCTTTCTGTGATTTATTCGCTCAACTCAATTAAGATAATTTTTTATAAATTTTTCTACATTATCCATAAGCTTTGCCGTTTCAGCTCTGGTAGCATTTGACAGTGGAGCAAAGCTACCGTCCTCCATACCGCTTATAAGATTTTTGTATTTCAACACTGCCACACTCTGCCTCGCATAATCAGCTATATCATCAGCATCAGCGAACGGTAATTCCGATATATCCGATACATTGAAAATTTCTTTTCCGGCATTGCATATAATGACTGCCATATCCTGTCTGGTTATATATTCATCGACACCGAATCTTCCGTTACCCATACCCTTTACGATTTTTCTTTTTTCAAGAGCACTGACATACGGTGCATACCAAGAATCATTATCAACATCCACAGAACTGCTTAAGCTGTCATCTGTGACAATCCCAAAACAATTACATAATATTTTTGCAAACTGTGCCCTTGTGACATATTCATTCGGAGCAAATTTATTTTCTCCGATACCGTTAATAATACCAAGCTCTGACAAGCGATTAATGCTCCCCCGAGCCCACGGAACATCGTCAATATCGTCAAACAAGACCGCAGTGTCCTCAATCTTAGTAACTATCTGGGTGTTTATTCCCGTAATTCCCGGGACATAACTGCCCGCTCCGCCGGATGAGCCGCTTGCTCCGCTGCCTTTGCCTGTACCGCTACTGCTCTCCTCTATATATGTGTCAAGTTTCTGCTGAATGTCGTCGAGATTTTTAATATTTCCACTGTCAATGGAATTTTGAATACCGTTAATAACCTTTTCGCGGTCATTATCCGCCATTTCAAACACAGTAAAATTCAGCTTGTCACCAAATAATCTTAAAACTTCTTCTTTTCCGTCAACACCGTAAGTGGTGCTCATGAGCTCCTTTAATGCCGAAAATTCAAGTGCATTGTTAAACTCCGCATCAGTCTTGCATGTAAGTCCGAGCGATATTAAATCATCGGCGATTATCTCAAGTGATTCATCCGATAAGCTTTTTAGTCTTTTAAAAGCAGGTTTGTTTGCAAATCCGATTTCAAAAACATCCATGTAATTTAAAAACATTATCTTAAACGTACTTCCATTGTCCTTTAAAGCCGATACGGCGATTGACTTTTCCATACATTTTTCAAATTCATCATAATCCGTTGAAAAGCCCTCAGGTGACTTCATACTAAAAAGTATCCCGGCAGCTTTTGAAATATTATCCTCATTATATGAACCATCGTCCTTCAGGATAATTTTGTCGGTTAAAGCCTTCATATCTTTATTATCTACGAACATCTCATAAAGGGTTTTCGTGCACACAGCCAGCTCCTCGGCTGACACTGTGTCGGATGCTTTTTGAATTTCGCTGTCCATCGTTTCCTTACGAAAAAAACTAAAGGAGCTTACTGCGTTTTTTTCACCATTTGCAGCTACTCTTAAAGTGAATCTTCCCTCTGTATCCGCTATTTCACACATATTAAGCTCCAGCTTAAATTCTCCGTTGTCATCTAATTCGTCAACATAGAACCATACCGTGGAAGCTAGCAATTCATCATCAGAAGCATTTTTCACATCAGCTATACCTACCCCGGAATCAAGAAGATGTATAACCAGCTTATCTGCATCAAGTCTTTCCGAATGTCCCGAAACCTCCACTATACCGCTTGTTTTATCATAGTCAACCGAAGTTAAGTCTATCGCCGATGCTTCCGTACATGCGAATGATGCAAGCAACGCAGCGGTAATTAATGATGTCATACTCCTTTTCAAAGATAACACTCTCCCCTGAATAATATTCAATAATTTATTTTAATTATAGCATGACGATATTAAAAAATAAAGTGGGTTTTTTAGGTACATTTTACCGAGTTTTTCAAATCGCAGTTCCTTGAAATCCACTATTTATGCAGGTTTCATAACAAAGCATCATTTAAATGCTCTTTCATAGCACCCATTGACACGGTACTTTTTTTGTGATATAAAGTTTATAACTAAACGGAGTTTGACAAATAAAATTTTGAGGAGGATTCATATGCAAAAAATCGAAATGTTAAATGGTGAATGCTGGTGGGGAGGCAAAGCTCCCGACGGCTGTGATATGCCATATAACGAAAGTAGTGATATAACAGTAAACATTAGAGAACGAGGCTCTGAAAACGATGCATCCGCAAGCATGTTTTTATCTTCACGCGGACGTTATATTTGGAACGACAACCCTTTTACAGCGGAATTTAAAAACGGCGAGATAATCCTTACCGCCGAAAACGGAAGTCAGTTTGATATCTCCGACGGATTTAAAACATTAAGAGGTGCATACCTGGCTGCTATGAAAAAGCATTTCCCTTTTACTGGCAAACTTCCCGACAAACTGTTTTTTACATCACCGCAGTATAACACCTGGATGGAGCTGGGTACAGAACAAACTACAGAGAATATTTTAAACTATGCAAAAGGTATACTTGAAAACGGATTGCCTGCAGGTGTACTTATGATAGACGGAGGCTGGCAGGAGGACTACGGTGTATTTGAATTTCACAAAGGAAAAATTCCCGACCCCGGATATCTTATCTATGAACTTCATAAAATGGGCTTTAAGGTAATGCTGTGGACATCACCCATCGTTTCAGGAGCGGGTGTACGATTTAAAGAGCTTCGTGCAAAAGGTTATTTTCTTAAAACAGCCGATGGTGAAATCGCAATAAGAAACTGGTGGAGCGGCTACAGTCCCATGCTCGACTTTACAAATCCCAAAGCGATAAAATGGATGCATTCTCAGCTTGATAACCTCATGGAACGCTACGGCATTGACGGTTACAAATTTGATGCAGGAGATGCATCAATGTACCGCGATGACGATACCATATACGCTCCTATGCCTGCAAGGAACCAAACAACCGCATTTAACCTCATGGGTGAAAAATACAGATTCAATGAATTTCGTGCCGCTCATAACAGTGGCGGACACCCGATAGTTACAAGACTGCATGACAAAAATCACAGCTGGGATAACATCGGTTTGAATACGCTTATTCCAAATACAACCGTTCAGTCTCTGCTCGGTTATGCATACAGCTGTCCCGATATGGTCGGCGGCGGAATGTTCGATACCCTTGATGCCATTGACGAAGAGCTTTTCATAAGATGGTCACAGGCAAATGCTCTTATGCCGATGATGCAGATATCTCTCGCACCGTGGAGAGTTCTCTCGAAAAAAAGCTATAAGCTTGTAAAAAAATCAGTACTTCTTCATAAAAAATTCGGAAAGTACATATATAACCTCGCAAAGGAATGTGCTGAAAGCGGAGAACCAATATTCCGAAGTATGGAGTATCAGTTCCCGAATGAAGGATTTGAACATGTCAACGACCAGTATATGCTGGGAAGCGAATACTTGATTGCTCCTATTCTTAAAAAAGGCATGCTGAAAAGAAGTGTTAAATTCCCGACCGGAAAATGGTGTGACGATAAAGGCAGTATCATTTCAAACGGAAACGAAGTATTAACCCTTGATGCTCCTATCGATAAATTACTCTATTTTAAAAAATGCGAATAAATATTTTTAATAAAAACTTATGAAAGGTGATTAATTATGAAAAAATATAATCTTATAGTTGCAGGAGGCGGCCTTGCCGGTGTTGCCGCGGCGATTAGTGCCGCAAGAGATGGATTAGATGTTCTTCTCGTCGAAAAATCAGGCTGTCTCGGCGGTGCAATATCAAATAACCTTGTATTTCCTTTCATGTATTACTGGACTGACGATAACAATGAGCGAAAATATCTCTGTAAGGGAATATTTGCCGAAATGGTTAAAAGAGTTAAAAAGTATGATTCCTCATGCTGCGATACCATATTCAAACCCGAATATTTCAAGCTTGTACTTGATGATATGATAACGCAAGATAATGTAGATGTATTATTCCACACAACAATTTTCAATGTCCGTACACAAGGCAAAAGGATTACAAGTGTGGATATCTCAACGCCGTCGGGAATTATGACGGCAGACGCAGACTTTTTTGTCGATGCGACGGGCGACGGTAATTTGTTTGCATTAGCCGGCTGTGATTTTCAGCTCGGAAGAGAAAGCGACGGCTTGTGCCAACCTATGACCACATGCTTTAGAATATGCGGAGTTGATACCGAACTGTTCAAAAAAGACCGCGATAAATTACAGGAATTATACAAGCAATACCAATCTGAAGGCAAAATCACCAATCCACGTGAGGATATCCTAGTTTTCACAGGCATAGGAAAAGGAGTTCTGCATTTTAACACCACCAGAATAATAAAGCACGACCCTACCAACGTCTTTGATGTAAGCAAAGCCGAAATTTCAGCTCGCCGCCAAATATATGAAATAACAAGCTTTTTAAAAGAAAATTCAAATGCTTTTGAATACAGTACGCTTATTTCTGTTGCAAGCGAGATAGGTATCCGTGAAAGCAGAAAGCTTAAAGGCGTACACATACTTACGGAGGAGGAGCTCAAAAATCAGATTGATTTTGAAGATACTATTGCATTGGGAAATTATGATATTGACATACATAATCCGACAGGTAAAGGAACCTCTCACTACTTTTTCAAAAAAGGTGAATATTACCGTATACCCTACCGCTCATTGCTACCGAAGGAATATGATAATTTGCTTGTTGCCGGTCGATGCATTTCAGCCACACACGAGGCTCAAGCTTCGATACGAATAATGCCGATTTGCGCATGCCTGGGAGAAGCAGCTGGAACTGCCATCGGGGTTGCTTACAATTCTTCACAAACAACCCATACCGTCGATATTAAGAAAGTACGTCAAAAATTGACCGAAAGCGGCGCAGCTCTGTAGAATGGGGCTGTCATATAAGTTTCAGTTCTGTTATAAATACTTAGATGACAAACAAACATCGCATAAAATTGTCAGCAAGTGCAATCGAGCAGAGGCTAACTCTTAATGAGTGTCGCTCCTCTCACCACCATGCGTACCGTTCGGTACAGGGCGTATAGCTTGTGTTTCACTAACGGTTGATTGATATATACTCCCATAGCGAACTTTTACCACATACTTAAGTGCCATACTCGGCACACATAAAAGGACGGCTGTATAAAATACAACCGTCCGATATTTTTTATTTATCTGTATGAATCAGCCTTTAATAACTCTGACTCTGTACACGCCGTCCAATTTTCCAACTTCTTCCTCAAGACCATCCGGAACAGCATCCACATCAACGATTGTGTATGCATTATCCTTTTTACTCTTATTCATCATATTAACGATATTAATATTTTCATCAGAGAACAGAGCTGAGAATTTAGAAATCATGTTCGGTATGTTTTGGTGAGCTATTGTCACTCTGTATTTGCTTTCCATAGCCATCTCGCAATCAGGATAGTTTACGGAATTTTTTATATTTCCAAATCTTATGAAATCGGAAAGCTCCTTTGCAGCCATAACAGCGCAGTTATCCTCGGATTCGGGAGTAGATGCACCCAAATGAGGAATATTGACAGTATTTTCAATTTCGAGAGTTTCTTCACTCGGGAAGTCTGTCACATAGCATGCAATTTTTCCGTTTTCGACAGCTGCTTTAAGTGCTTTGTTATCCACAAGACCGCCTCGTGCAAAATTCAACAGTCTGGTACCCGGCTCCATAGCATCGAAAATGTCTTCGTTAATCATATTTTTAGTCGCGTCATTGAGCGGGAGGTGCATTGTAATGTAATCACACTGTGAAACAAGCATCTTAAGGTCGCTTGATTTCTTAACAGAGCGTGAAAGTCCCCACGCAGCATCTATGGAAATGTACGGATCATAACCGATTACCTTCATTCCCAACGAATCGGCAAGGTTTGCCACCATAACACCGATTGCACCAAGACCGATAACACCCAAGGTTTTGCCCTTGATTTCAGGACCTACAAAAGCACTTTTGCCTTTTTCAACGAGCTTGCCGACATTCTCGCCTTCACCCTTAAGACCCTTTGCCCAGTTGATGCCGTCAGTTATTTTTCTGGAAGCGAGCAAAAGTCCCGCAATGGTAAGTTCTGCGACAGCATTGGCATTGGCACCAGGTGTATTAAACACCGCTATACCCTTTTCACTGCACTTATCAATCGGAATATTGTTTACACCGGCTCCGGCTCTGGCAACTGCCTTAAGAGAATCCGGTAATTCCATATCATGCATGGAAAAACTTCTTAAAATAATGGCATCGGGATTATCGCTGCTGTCTGTAATATTAAAAATATCCTTATCAAGCATATCCAAACCGCATTTTGCGATTTTATTTAACGTTAAAACCTCATACACAAGGTATTCCCCCTCAAACTTAATTTTCTGTTTCAAACTTCTTCATGAAGTCAACGAGAGCCTGAACACCTTCCACAGGCATAGCATTGTAAATGCTTGCTCTCATACCGCCAACTGTTCTGTGACCCTTAAGATTGACAAAGCCGTTTGCGGTTGCTTCTTTTATAAATTTAGCGTTTAATTCATCATTGCCGGTTACAAAAGGTACATTCATAAGAGAACGATCGTCCTTATTTTCTACCGTTGCATTGAACATCTTGGAATTATCAAGATAATCATAGAGTATTCCGGCTTTTTTAACATTGATTTTTTTCATTTCCTCAAGTCCGCCAAGCTCTTTTAACCAATCGCATACAAGCTTGCAGATATATATCGGATATGTCGGCGGTGTATTAAACATTGAACCGTTTTCCGAATGTGTGGCATAGTTAAACATAGTAGGTGTGATATCCATTGCATTTCCGATAAGGTCTTCGCGAACTATAGCGACGGTAAGACCTGCCGGTGCCATGTTTTTCTGTGCACCTGCATATATAATGCCGAATTTCGATACATCAACAGGCTCACTGAGAATGCTGGATGACATATCGGCTACAAGCGGAACATCACCCACATCGGGAAGCTCACTGTACTTTGTTCCGTAGATGGTGTTGTTATATGTAATATGGAAATAATCTGCATCCTTTGTAAATGTGTTCTTATCAAGCTTGGGTATGTACGAAAATGTTTTGTCCTCAGATGAAGCGATAATTTTAGTTTCACCGTATCTTGAAGCCTCTTTATATGCCTTCTTTGACCAAAGACCTGTCAAAACATAGTCAGCTTTTTTGGAGCCGTTCAAAAGATTCAACGGAACCATTGCAAACTGGCTGGATGCACCGCCCTGCAAAAACAAAACCTTATAATTATCCGGTATATTAAGCAGAGATCGCAGTGAGGCCTCACATGCATCAATTATAGCCTGAAACGAACCTGACCTGTGGCTCATCTCCATAACCGACATTCCTGCATCACCGTAATTTACAAGTTCCTTCTGAGCTTTTTCAAGTACAGGCAACGGTAACGCAGACGGGCCTGCTGAAAAATTATAAACTCTGTTCACTACTTTCTCCTCCAATACTTAGTTATTAGACCTATTATATAACATTTTTTTTAAATAGTCAATAACCGACAACAATATTTTATATATTTTTACCGATAAGTAAATTCTTAAACTAAATGCAACAGTGCAATTTGAAAATTTATTTAATTCGAATATTATAATTCTGAGTTGTATACTTAAAAATCAATTAATTTTCTTCATTTCAAGCATAACCTTCTCAAACACTTCGCCGATATTTTCACGGATTATCAAATCGGCATTTCCGTCATAATCTGTTTCCGTTTTATTGACTATAACGATATATCTCCCTCTGAAATATCTGACAAATGATGCTGCCGGATAAACGGAAAGCGAAGTACCGCCGACGATAAGCATATCTGCTTTTGATACATATTCAACAGCAGATTCTGCAACGCCTTCGTATAACGGCTCCTCATACAGTACAACTCTCGGTTTCATAACTCCACCGCATCTTACGCATTTAGGTATACTCTTATTCTTTATGCTACTCAGAACATCAATACAGCTGTCCTCGGCTCTGCATTTTGTGCAATAAAATTCATTTGCTGTTCCGTGAAGCTCTATCACATTTTTACTTCCTGCACTCTGATGCAAGCCATCAATATTTTGAGTAATTACCGCGGTAATCTTACCCAGACTTTCAAGCTCTGCAATTGCTTTATGTGCATTATTCGGCTGCACATCAATTATAAAATACTTTCTGTAAAAATCGTAAAATATATCTGTGTGTTCAAAAAAGAATGTGTGACTGAGTATGGTTTCCGGAGATACGCCATAATCTTTTACTGTATTATATAATCCGTCTCGGCTTCTGTAATCCTTAACTCCGCTTTCTGTAGAAACTCCGGCACCTCCGAAGAATACAATGCTGTTACACTCATTTATCATGTCTGCAAATTGCTTTATCTGCATATCAATGTCCTCTCTTTTCTGTTACAAACCAATTCCGTATAATTGACCGGCTTTTATGTTTGTTTCAGTCTTATCCTTAACATCGGACTACTCCGACAAAATACATTATACATTATTTACACGAAATTTTCAATACTTCTTGATGAAAAAGGCAATTTTCGCGCATATATTGTGTGTGAAAATTGCCTTTTCAAATACTCAAAATCTCATATTCAGTTTATATATTTTACTAAGTAATCCGGCAGCTTATCGACCGGTATTCTTATAAAGTAGTCATACTTATTATTAATATCATTCTCTTGACTGTACAAGCAATAATAAGTTTTTTCGGAATCGTCTTCTTCCTTGAATGCATACTCATCATACAATTTTGATGCATCCTCGGGGGAAATTATGATTTGCTCACAGTTTACGGCACTGCTGTACGGTACTGTATTGGAGAAATCTATCGGTTGCTCAGTTATAGCGAAATCTGAGGATAAAATATTATTTTTAATAAGTGTATCATATCCCTTTTGCTTTAAAAATTTTAAGGTATTCTCGAAATACCCGTTCAAGCTTACAGTAAAATCGTAATAGCCATATTCCGATTTATTTGAAAATACCTTCTGAACAGCATTTTCTTCTTCCGACATTGATATATTTATATAAAACGACACCGGTGTATACGCTGTGTACTTGTCGTATGACAGCATTTTAACATCCTTCTTTATGGCATCGAACAGTGGCCGGGTATCCTCGTTCAGCGCCCAGGCATATTCTCCGCCGGATTGCATTGATGAAGACAATATCAGATTTACATTTTTTAAATTTTCGACATTAAGGTATTTTAACATAGTATACTGCATCTTATAATCGGAGGATTCAAACATCATATTCATGGTGCTTGTCATATCCGTATCCTTTACTCGGTATTGTCTTTTTATAGTTTTGCCGTTTTTAAGCTTATAGGTAAACGAAAGCATATTTCCATTATTAATATCCCGATTAGACACTGGAATATCCTTTATAAAGCTCTTGTGAAATTCAATCGCATTTTGAATTACAGCTTCATCCGATACAACGGGCTTAGCATCCGTATGCCAGTCATACAGTGAAATTTCCTTTACATCTCCCGCAGCGGGAACATAGGTTTCGTAGCCGAAAACATTCGTAAAAGCGAAGAAAGAAATCACTGCGGCAAAGCAACACGCAAATACAGCAAAGCCCTTGTATGCCTTGAATACTCTGAAGCTCTTTGCAATGAGCATTTCCGAAGCAAAATACACTATGGCACTGACTGCCGCTATTATAAAAATTTTAAATCCGACACCCGCAATGTCTATCTCAGCTGCAACGGCACTCGATGCCACCGCGGCAGATGCCGTGACGGTGTATTTAAGAATAGGTTTAAAAACATCGAATGCCGCTACATCTCCGCAGCTCTCCATTTTACGATTTTGGTAGAGAAAATATGCCAAAACATACATTAATACCGCTGCAAGCACATATACAAGTACTTCGGTAATCTTTAATTTTGAATTAAGCTGACCGAAATTTTCCATAACCCAAACAACAGGTGTTTTATTGACCAAAAATTCGGCAAAGCTGTATTCTCCGGCAAAGCCGTATATGAAGTTATCTCCTGCCGTAACTATAGCCAGTGCCATTACAAGCATCAATACGTGTAAAAGTGCATTTACAGCAGCTGATGCAAAGCCGTTTCCCGTCAAAAATGCAGAAACCGAGGCAAATGAAAACATCAAGAACAATACAAATACATTATCGGCAAACCACCTTAAAGACGGAGTTATTCCTATCAGCCTTCCGTAGCCCGTGCAGCTTAAAAGCATAAAAATGACAGTTATTACCGCAAGCGGAACCAGCATTAAGGTAAACGCACCGCACAGCAGCGAAATATAATTTGACTTTCTGTCGGTCGGAAGGCTGTGTAAAAATACACTGTGGCGCGGATTATGTACAGCATTATAAACCATGACGGCAACCACTGTCGGCACCGCAATCGCCATAATCATAGGAAATATCCTGAATGTTTGTATATTGAGCAATGATTTTACGTTATTAAAATCCACAGCTGTCTGTCTTGCCATTTCAGACGGCTTCTGCAGCAAAAATATAAAAGGCCCGGCAAAAAACAAAATTACAAAATACAGAATGCTCCCCCACTTAAATCTATGTATAACATTTTTATATACGGCTTTATTAAACAAGGATTTTGCTGAAATCATATCCAAGACCTCCCAACTCGTAAATAAATACTTCCTCCAAAGTAAGACTCACCTTATCAAATACTATCGGTGAATACTTACCGATAACTTCATCCGCCGCTTTCGCATCACCCTTGACAATAACCGTGTAAATAGTTCCGAGCTTTGAAGTATGTAAAATCTCCAAAGTATTCTCAAGCTCCGTCGGAAATTCACCGTCAAATGCCAGCTGATACTTGTGAACACTGCCCTTTAAATCATCAAGCGGCTTTTCTATTACCATTTTTCCTTTGTGAATTATTCCAACATAATCGCAGATATCCTCAAGCTCTCTTAAGTTATGCGAAGACACCAGAACCGTCATGCCGCGGTCTGTCACATCACCTATGATTAAATTCATAATTTGCTTTCGCATTACAGGGTCAAGACCGTCAAGAGGCTCATCAAGTATAAGTACATCGGGCATGCATGAAAGCACCAGCTTGAATGCCGCCTGTTTTTTCATCCCCTTTGACAGACGGCGAATCTGACGATTATCGTCGATATTAAAATATCCGCCAAGCTTTTCGTATCTGTCTGTATCAAAATTCTCATACATACTGCAATAAAATTTCGCCATATCCTTCATAGAATATGTACTGTAAAAATACCAGTCATCGGCAATACTCAGTACTCTCTGCTTTAAGTGTCTGTTTTCCCATACGGGTTTGCCGTCTATTTCGACGATTCCATCATCGGGAAGCAGTACACCGGTCAAATGGTTCATGATGGTCGTTTTTCCGGCACCGTTAGGTCCGACCAAGCCGTATATACTGCCCCTAGGGACATTCATATTAAAATCGTCCAAAGCACAAAAATCGCCAAATTTTTTTGTAATCTCACGCGCTTTTATCATAATTCGCTATTCCTTTCACTATAAATATTTTTTACCACATTTAAAATATTCTTTGCATCCTCTCCCAGGTAACAAAGCTCTTTTACCGTAGCTTCAAGTGATGCATACAGTTCATCCAGCTTGACGGAATTTACTTTTTTCACCTTAGCGACGAAGCTTCCTCTGCCGCGTATACTGTAGATAATTCCCTCTGCCTCCAAATTCCTGTATGCCCGCTGAACAGTGTTCGGATTGACTGTAAGATTCACAGAAAGCTCTCTTACGGACGGCAGCTGTTCATCTGTCCTCAATGCACCGCTTATTATCAAATCCTTAAGCTCGGTACTGATTTGTTCGTGAAGCGGTTTATCTGCCTTATAGTCAAGCTTTATCATTTAATCACCACCCTTTCAACTGTACTATCTGTATTAATACACTTATAGTATAGCACCCGTTTTTGTACTTGTCAATACATTTATACAAAATATTAAAAAAATCAAAATCCAAGTACCGACGCGAGGCATTGAATTTTGATTTTTATTTATTCCGTTAAAATTTAAAGATAATATCCGGTATAGCTTGCGGCATCTACCGAAAGCACACCGGTCAGGCTCGGTGACCCGCCATCCAGTCCGATTATATACAGGGTATTGTACACACCGGGCTTCATATTCTGTGCGGACACATTAAGCACGCTTTTTTCATCGCTTGTGTGCTTTATGTTAAAATCATATCTTCCCGGTGATATGCAAATGTACTTACTTAGCTCCAGGTAATCGATATCCCCGAGTATTTTATACTGATTCGCTATAACGTCTGCCTTTCCCAAATCCGGTGAAAGCTGGCAAACACGAATATGACCGTAATCAACATTGCTTCTTTCGGTAGGCTCCTTAATTCCATATGCTATTACCTTGCCGTCATCATCAGCCGCCGCCACAGTGTAAACTTCTCCGTCATCAAAATTCAAAACAGCAGTAGCCAGCACCTCACGGCTCCCGGCTTTCGTAAGCATAAAACTTTGTTTTCCCTTTGACACCTTTATGTACGGCGAAAAAACACCGTATACGATGTTTGATGCGACCAATGCATTCCCGAGATAAAAATCGATATTTTGGTTTTTGGGATATGCATTAAAAAATCTTACGTACGGATACAAAAAATTATTTATTCTGATTTCATCCATCATAATATCTCCTCCGATTCTTCAATTATATTTTCATCCGTTGCGATTTCACCAATATGCTTTTCAATGATATCCAATCTTTTTTCCAGTTCAAACAGCCTCTGCTCCAATGCGGCACTTTCATATTTTCTTTCTATATAATCAATACTTTTTCTCGCAAAATCTTCCGCATCACTCCCCTTTATTTTAAATTCCGATGTCAGATTTACGATGCAGGCTTTATACGCCTTAAGTGCCGAAGGTGTCAATGAGCCTTTTACCCACAGGCACTTGCCGATACCGATTAAATTACAGCTTTGAGAGCTTTTTAAACGCACAATGTGTGCATCCATTCCCGCGCAATACGGTCTGTTAAATGAAAAACCTTCATCTGACGAGCATTCAAAGGAATTGCCTCGTTCACACCATTGGATATACAGCTTCACACCATCCGAAAATATACAAGGTTCACTTATCGCATCCACCCCAAATCCAACCGCACATTTTTCAGATGTATCCGCACGAACCGTATTTATCACATTGTATTCACGCTCACGCGACAAATATGCCGCAAATAATGTATGGTCATAAACCACAGCATTTATACAGCGAATATCACCTTCACAGATATCTGCGGGCTTAGTGTGTTTTTTTTGTGAATTTAAAAAACGCAAGCAGCGCAGCTTCATATCTTCAGTTTCATATACAATGTGAATATTCATCTCATCATCCGCACATACATCGTATACACATCGGCTGTCCACATAATCTATAATTTGCGGTTTTTGGTCAAATGATTTTTCGCCTGATATCTGATGCACCAGCATCATTCTTTCCTCATATGATATGCAGTAAAATATATGAATCAGGCTGTTTATCTTTAATAATCTGACTGCGTTAATCCTTTTTTCATCACCTCTGCTGTCCAAAATCGTTCGGATTTTCCAATTATTTTCAGCATAACAAAGAAAAACCAACGTACCGCTCAGCGTCACGGCAAGAACATCTATCGTTTTGTCCTCCTCAACCGCAACGTCAAAATCCGTACTCATATTTTTATAAATTATTTCCGACCTGCCGTTTGCCGGTATATAAATCAGCTCACTTTCGGAATTTACCGTTATGACTGTTTTATCTTGATTTTTTCCGAGAATAAGTACATCAGGCACTGTATTTTCTCCCTTCCGATTACATAAATTCATTTACCATATACATATAATATGTGTTTTTTATACAAAAAGAACCGACAGCTATTGAAAATAAAGGAATTTTATTATATACTTAACATAAAAACTGCTTATGAGGTGACAAAATGAATTTTTTAAAGAAGAAAGGTATAATCATTTCTCCGAAAAGGTATTTTATAGATGCTCTCAGCGCCATGGCATTGGGTCTTTTCGCATCGCTTCTTATAGGAACTATATTCGGCACATTGGCAGACTACATAAGCTATAAGCCGATTTCGGAATTTTTAAGAGAAATGCAGAAAAACTGTCAGCTTGCTCAGGGTGCCGCTATGGCAATCGCGATTGGTGCCGCTCTCGACTGCAAGGGTTTGGTGCTGTTTTCACTCTGTACGGTAGGCTGTGCGGCAAATACAGCCGGCGGACCTTTGGGTACATATATAGCCGTGGTTGTCGCTTCCGAATTAGGAAAGCTCGTATATAAAGAAACAAAGGTTGACATTATAGTAACACCGACCGTAACAATCGCTGCAGGTGTCGCTACGGCACTTCTCGTAGGACCGGGAATATCAAAAATTATGACATCCTTCGGTAACCTTATAATGTTATTCACCGAAATGCGTCCGATATTCATGGGTGCACTGGTTTCCGTAGTGGTAGGTATATGCCTCACTCTCCCCATAAGCTCAGCCGCTATATGCGCGGCACTGGGACTTACCGGACTTGCCGGAGGAGCTGCTACAGCGGGCTGTTGTGCGCAGATGGTAGGCTTTGCCGTTATGAGCTTTGCGGCAAACAAATGGGGCGGTCTTATATCCCAAGGTCTCGGAACAAGCATGCTGCAGATGGGTAACATAGTTAAAAAGCCAATTATATGGCTTCCGCCGATTATAACCTCTGCCATTACCGGTGCCCTTTCGGCATATGTATTTAAAATGGAAAATCCTGTCGCTATTGCCTCGGGAATGGGCACATGCGGTCTTGTAGGTCCTATAGGGGTATTAAGTGCAAAAGGCACAGATTTAAACGATATCATCGTAACCATCGCTATTTGTGTTGTAATCCCGGCGATATTGACATGGCTTATAGCCAAACCGTTTAAAAAGCTCGGATGGATTAAAAACGAGGATTTAAAACTGAGTATATAACAAAAACCGCAGCACGAAACGCACTGCGGCATTAAAAAGGGGGAAATAAGCTAAAAAACAAGCTTACATTACAATTATAGCCCTTTAACCGAATTTTATACTGCGTCTATGTGATAAATTTTTACGGAAACGGAGATTTTGTATGAACAAAATGCGAATTACACTTTCAATTATTTTGTGTAAAATACTTGTATTTGCCGGAAAGCTGGCAGGAAAGAAAGGCTCGTCAACCCCGGGCAGTATTGCGCTTAAAATCGCACCGAATGTGCTTAAGTATATAGCTTCTCAGGTAAAAAAAGATGTTATTATGGTGTGCGGAACAAACGGAAAAACCACCACAAACAACCTGCTATGTTCTCTTTTGGAATCGGCAGGCAACAAGGTCGTGTGCAACAAAGTCGGTGCCAATATGCTCCCGGGTGTGGCATGCGCTTTTATCACAAAAGCCAATATATTCGGACGGCTTAATGCCGACTATGCGGCAATCGAATGTGACGAAGCAAGCTTAAGACACATAATAAAGCACGTCACCCCGAATAAAATAGTAATAACAAATCTTTTCCGTGACCAACTTGACAGATATGGCGAAATTGATATTACAATCAAGCTTTTGAATGAAGCACTGGACAAACTCCCCAATACACAGCTGATTCTTAATGCCGATGACCCGCTTTGCGTTCAGTTTCAAAACGAAAAAAATTGTAGCTGCTACGGCGTAAGCCAGGATTTAAAGCTGAACGTTCAGGAAACAAAAGAAGGCAGGTTCTGCCTTAAATGCGGGAATGAGCTAAAATATAATTACTATCACTACAGCCAGCTCGGCGATTACTGCTGTCCGAAATGCGGCTTTAAACGCCCGAAGCCAAACTACGAAGCCACGGACGTTGTCCTCAGTGACGGCATTTCATTCAAGCTCAATTTCAAAGGCACAGAAATGGATTTTAATGTTAATTACCGCGGTTTTTACAATATATACAACATTCTGGCTTCATTTGCGGCATACGACTCACTGGGAGGCTCGGTTAAAAATGCACTGGATGTATTTAACTCCTACAAGCCTCAGATAGGCAGAATGGAACCCTTCAAAATAGGCGGCAAAACCGTTATATTGAATTTATCGAAAAATCCTGCCGGCTTTAATCAGGCGATATCCACCCTGTGCAGTGACCTGCAGCCAAAGGATGTAATGATTGTATTAAACGACAATGCACAGGACGGTAAGGATGTATCATGGATATGGGATGTTGATTACGAAAAGCTTAAAAATGCAAATATCACCTCACTCACAGCCTCCGGAATCAGAAAGTACGATATGGCACTGCGCCTTAAATATGCGGGCTTTGATAATATAGAAGTACTTGATAACAACCGCGAAGCTCTTAAAAAGGTGTCTTGCGGAAACGGCTCGATAGCATATGTGCTTATAAATTATACAGCTTTGTTTGATACTCAAAACAATCTTAAAGCATTGGAGGACAAGTGATATGGAGATAACAATTTCTCATCTTTATCCCGACCTTTTAAACCTTTACGGCGATAAAGGAAATATAACAACTCTTAAAAGACGTCTTGAAAGCAGACATATCACTGCCCATGTAAAGGAATATGAGCTTGGTAATGAGATTGATTTTGAAAATACCGATATCATATTTATCGGCGGCGGCTCTGACCGCGAACAGCAGCTCGTCTGTGAGAGGCTCTGTGAGTTTAAAGACAAACTCATATCATATGCCGAAAATGACGGCGTAATTGTCGCTGTATGCGGAGGATATCAGCTTTTAGGTAAATATTATAAGCTGAATAACGAAACCATAAACGGCATCGGTCTGCTTGATATATACACCGAACAGGGCAAAAACCGCCTTATCGGAAACATCGTTTTAGAAAGCGAGCTTACGGGAGGCACCATAGTCGGATTTGAAAATCACGGCGGCAGAACCTATATCGGAAATCATCAACCTCTCGGCAATGTTCTGCACGGTTACGGAAATAACGAAAAGGATTTATGCGAGGGTGTCATCTATAAAAATGTTATAGCGACATATCTCCACGGTCCCCTCCTTCCGAAAAACCCGAAGCTTGCAGACTACATTCTAAACTGCGCAATAAAAAGGAAATATCCCGACGCCAATGACCTCTCCCCAATAGACGATACTTACGAAGACTTGGCACACAATTACATTTTAAATCGATTCTGTAAATAATCTGCTACGACCGTAAAGGTATTTAACATACTTTTGCGGTCGTTTTTTTCATTTGTCCACTCTCACAACATCACCGAAAAAGACATATATTATAACATACATTTAGTAAAACCCTCACTACGGGAAAGTGAATACTGCATATACCATATAAAATGTATATGTATTGAAAGGATGATAAATATTGGACAGTTCTTTATGCGATATAAAACCGGGCGAAAGCGCAGTAGTACTAAGCTTAACGTCAAATGACAGTATGCGGCGGCGTTTGCTTGATATCGGTCTTATAGAAAACACTCGTGTCGAATGCGTTGGCACAAGTCCGTTGGGTGATCCGTCGGCATTTCTCATACGCGGCGCCGTTATCGCGCTTCGCTCCGAGGACAGTCGAAATATTATTGTGAAAAAATTGACGGGAGGCAGCACTTATGTGATTGACAAAAAGTTCAACAGGCATCAAAGCTGTCGATGAATTTACTGTAGTAAAAAAACGCTCTGAAAATGAAAAAATCATCGCACTCGCCGGAAATCCGAATGTCGGAAAGAGCACAATATTCAATGCGTTGACAGGTCTTAATCAGCATACGGGTAATTGGCCGGGAAAAACCGTGGCGAATGCTCTGGGCACATGTCAAAGTAAATGCTGTCAATATACTCTCGTAGATATACCGGGGACTTATTCGCTCATGGCACATTCTGCCGAGGAAGAAATCGCTCGCAACTTTATTTGCTTTAATAATCCCGATGCTGTTGTGGTCGTATGTGATGCGACATGCCTTGAAAGGAATCTGAATCTTGTCCTTCAAGCCATGGAAATTTCCGACAAGGTTATCATCTGCATAAATCTTATGGATGAAGCCAAGCGAAAAAAGATTGACATTGACACCAAGATGCTGTCGGATACATTGCATGTACCGGTGGTAAGTACCGTAGCTCGCAAGAAAAAGACACTTAGAAATCTGCTTGATGCCATTGATGATACGGTTTTAAATCAAAATACCGATGCTCAATTCCGCATTACGTATCCGACGGAAATCGAAAATGCAATTTCCGTTGTTGAAAAAACAGTTAAAGAAAAAATCGGTGACAGCTTAAACGCCAGATGGCTCAGCATAAAGCTTTTGGAAAATGATGAATTGCTTATGAAGGAACTAAATAAACGTTTCGGAGATGAGCTTTTATCATCGGAGGACTTAAAAGCATCGATTTATACAGCACGTGAACATCTTGCAACCGTTCAAACAGACAGCTTTAAAGATATCACAGCATCTACAGTTATAACCGCCGCCGAAGGAATCGCCGATAAAGCCGTCAAATATAATTATGATAATTACAGCAGCCTTGACCGTCAACTTGATAAGTTTCTCACAGGAAAAATATGTGGCTATCCGACGATGATTATGATGCTTGCGCTTATTTTTTGGATTACCGTCACAGGGGCAAACTATCCTTCGGAATTTTTATCGGATTTTATGTTTAATATTCAAGATAAGCTCACAGAATTATTTATAAGGCTTAACGCGCCGAGTTGGCTCCTCGGAATTTTAGTTTTGGGGATGTACCGTGTTTTGGCATGGGTCACAGCCGTAATGCTCCCTCCAATGGCGATATTCTTCCCTCTTTTTACTATTTTGGAGGATTCGGGTTATCTTCCGAGGATAGCGTATAATTTGGATAAACCCTTCAAAAAATGCTGTGCCTGCGGAAAGCAAGCACTTACAATGTGTATGGGCTTTGGCTGCAATGCTGCCGGGATTGTGGGCTGCCGAATCATAGACTCACCCAGAGAAAGACTTTTGGCAATACTTACGAATAACTTTGTCCCATGCAACGGACGATTTCCCACATTGATTTCGATAATCAGCATGTTTCTGATATTCAAAAACGGCAAATGTGCTTCAATTATTTCCTCACTGATACTCACATTTTTTATTGTATGCGGGATTTTTCTTACCTTCGCCGTTACAAAATTACTTTCAAAAACGCTGTTAAAGGGCATTCCTTCATCATTTACGCTTGAGCTTCCGCCGTACAGAATACCGCAATTCGGTAAAATCATTGTGCGCTCGATATTTGACAGAACCATTTTTGTACTTGGCAGAGCGGCAGCTGTGGCGGCACCTGCCGGAATGATAATATGGCTTATGGCGAACATATACTTTAATGGGGCAAATATTTTAAATATTTGTGCGAATTTTTTAAATCCCTTTGCTTCTCTTATGGGACTGGACGGTGTGATTCTCATAGCTTTCATACTGGGATTCCCGGCAAATGAAATAGTAATACCCATAATGATTATGGCATACATGTCAAGCGGAACAATCACGGAATTTGACAGTTTGAATGAGCTCAAAAGCCTCTTTGTCGAAAACGGCTGGAGCACTGTCACAGCTGTCTGTACAATGGTTTTCTCATTATTTCATTGGCCGTGCTCCACGACATTACTTACTGTAAAAAAGGAAACGGGAAGCTTAAAATGGACAGCTCTTGCCGCGGCTATACCCACACTGTGCGGAATTATTATCTGTATGCTTATAAATTTAATTTCAAAAATTTTTATTTGATATTTTTTAAAATAATGCACATAATACTATTGCATTGAAACTGCTTTTAAAAGCTTTTCAATAGCAACTGTGCGTATCATACGTGCCACTTACACTATCTTAAGGAGGATATAACCATGTCAGAATGCTGTAATGCAAACAAATCCATCGGTTGTACCGTACAGCAGTGTGCATACCACTGCTCAGGTTCCAATTATTGCTCACTTGAAAAAATATGTATCGGAACTCATGAATCAAATCCGACACAGATTGAGTGTACGGACTGCGAATCATTCAAATTAAAATCAGATTGCTGCAAATAACCGAAAATGACTTAAAAGCAGTATATGTCAGCTTAACGGCATATACTGCTTTTAATTATCTGCGATTATTTTTTATTAATTCCTCGACCTCGTAAAGGCTTTTGCACTTTTTAAACAGAAGCTTTTCGATTTCATCTGTCGGCTGAAGCAAATCCGGCACCATTACAGGCATCATACCGGCATTGTAAACAGCGCGGACACCGTTAAAGGAATCCTCTATACCGATAGCATATTCGGGATTAACTCCCAAGCCGGCGCACGCTTTTAAATATATTTCCGGATTAGGTTTGCCCTTTTGTATATCACTGCCGGTAATAATACAATCAAAATATTTTTTAATATTTGCTTTTTCAAAATATTGATTTGCTTTTTCAAATCGTGTGGAAGTCGCAACGGCAGCCGGTATACCGCTTGATTTTAAAAATTCGAAAAGCTCCGATGCTCCCGGCTTAAAGTTCAGCCCGATTTCATCCAAAAGCTCGTTTTTTCTAACCTCCACATCACTGTGGTAGCTGTCATAATCAAGCCTATCTCCGTACGCATTGATGAAAATTTCGCGTATTTTTGCACTGCTTGCACCCATAATGGATTTTATTATTGTGTCAACATTGCTTAATTTATACCTTTCCGCCACATCAAGCCATGCTCTGCAATAAATAATTTCGGTGTCAAATATTACACCGTCCATGTCAAAGACAACCGCATCAATTTTCATTTTCATTATCTCCTCACTTAAGTATCGGACTTATTCGTTTGTATAAAAGAGCTGTTATTATACCGACGATTATGCCTTTTAAAATGTTAAACGGCACTGTCGCGTACAAAACAAGCGTATTTACAGAATTAATTCTTCCGTTTATTTTCGCGCCCATGCCAACTATGGCATCAAGCGGCATGTTGAATGCCTTCGCATATGCCGGAATCAGAATATATGCATTTATGACACTGCCTATAACCGTCATAAAAATCGTACCGGCTATCATGCCCAATACAGCATTTTTCTTGGATTTATTTTTCTGATATGCGGCAGCCGCCGGCAAAATCAATGCGCACCCGATTAAAAAATTGGCAAATTCACCGACACAGCCTGTATGAGTACCTTTTATAAGTAATATAAGTACTATCTTGAGTGCTTCAATCGCTACACCGGCAATGGGTCCCATTGCAAAAGCGCCCACCATAGCGGCAACTTCACTCAAATCGATTTTGTAAAAACTCGGTGCGAACCACAGCGGAATGTCCATATACATCAATAATGCAGCAACCGCCGATAGCATCGATATTTTTACCAGACGATTAATTTTTGTTTGTTTCATCATATTTTCCCCTTTCCGTTGGGGCAAAAAATATACCCCGCATAATTCAGGGCATACAGAACAAGCTTTATGTATATCTTCTTCCATCCAGACTGTACTGTCGGCTTCGGAATTGCACCGAATCAACG
>CAYRGA010000016.1:0-26943 GCA_964423705.1 uncultured Oscillospiraceae bacterium | reverse complement strand
CATCCGGGTGTTCCTGAATCATTTAAGGTTCTTATTAAAGAGCTTCAGTCACTCGGCCTTGATGTTAAGGTTCTTGACGAAAATGACGAAGAGGTTATCTTAAAAGAGTCACTTGATGATGATGGATTTAAATTTAATTTCGAAAATAATGATGATTACTACGAAATGACAGAGCCGGATGACGAGCCTGCTGACAATAATGAGAGCGAAGATGAAGAGGATAGCATTTTCGGAGAATTCATGAAGAACTTCACAGTTGCGAATTCCGATGAGAATGACTTTGCAGCGGATATAGACGATATTACCGATGCACCGGAAACAGAAATCCTTGAAATGGATTCCGATGATATCACAATTGATTTTGATGATATAGACAGTATAGACAGCAGTATCGACGATTTTGGCAGTGACCGTTAGAAAGGAGAGTTTTTATGCAAGAGATAATGAATGAAGAAAACATTTTCAGTGCAATAAAAATAGGATTGGCTTCTCCGGAAAAAATCAGAGAATGGTCACATGGTGAGGTTAAAAAGCCCGAAACTATAAATTACCGTACTCTTAAACCGGAGCGCGACGGATTATTCTGCGAAAGAATATTCGGACCTACAAAAGACTGGGAGTGCTTCTGCGGAAAGTATAAAAGAATCAGATACAAAGGTATCGTATGCGATAAGTGCGGAGTTGAGGTTACTCGTTCAAAGGTGCGTAGAGAGCGCATGGGACATATAGAGCTTGCCGCACCGGTATCACACATATGGTATTTTAAAGGTATACCGAGCCGTATGGGACTTATACTTGATATAAGCCCCAGAATCCTTGAAAAGGTTCTCTATTTTGCTTCGTATATAGTAATAGACCCGGGCAAAACAGAGCTTGCCGAAAAGCAGATTCTTTCCGAAAAGGAATACAGAGATTGCCTTGAAAAATATGGTAAAGACGGTTTTAAAGCGTCAATAGGTGCTGAGGCAGTGAAGGAGTTGCTCGCAGCTATTGATTTGGAAAGCCTTTCGGCAGAACTGAAGGAAGAACTTGAAGAATCTCAGGGACAGAAGAAGATAAGAATAGCTAAAAGACTTGAGGTTGTGGAATCCTTCAGACTTTCGGGCAACAGACCAGAATGGATGATTCTCGATGTTGTGCCGGTTATTCCGCCTGAAATTCGCCCAATGGTTCAGCTGGACGGTGGCAGATTTGCTACATCGGATTTGAATGACCTTTACAGACGAGTTATAAACAGAAATAATCGTTTAAAAAGACTTCTTGAGCTTGAAGCACCTGATATCATCGTAAGAAACGAAAAGAGAATGCTTCAGGAAGCAGTGGATGCACTTATAGATAACGGTCGCCGCGGCAGACCTGTAACAGGACCGGGTAACAGACCGCTTAAGTCACTTTCCGACATGCTTAAGGGTAAGCAGGGACGTTTCCGTCAGAACCTTCTCGGTAAACGTGTTGACTATTCGGGACGTTCGGTTATCGTAGTTGGACCGGAGCTTAAGATTTACCAGTGCGGTTTGCCTAAGGAAATGGCGATTGAGCTGTTTAAGCCCTTCGTTATGAAGAAGCTTGTTTCCGACGGACATTGCCATAACATAAAAAGTGCAAAGAGAATGGTTGAAAGGTTAAAGCCGGAGGTATGGGATATCCTCGAAGATGTTATTAAAGAGCACCCGGTTCTCCTTAACCGTGCGCCTACACTTCACAGACTCGGTATTCAGGCATTTGAGCCGATTCTCGTAGAGGGCAGAGCGTTAAAACTTCATCCTCTCGTTTGTACGGCATTTAACGCCGACTTTGATGGTGACCAGATGGCTGTTCACGTTCCGCTTTCACCGGAGGCGCAGGCAGAGGCACGTTTCCTTATGCTTTCTGCAAATAACCTGCTTAAGCCTCAGGATGGAAAGCCTGTAACCGTTCCTACACAGGATATGGTTCTCGGTAGTTATTACCTTACGCTGAATAAGCCGCAGGAAGTTAGAATTATAGATCCCGGCGATACCGGATTTAATAAAGATGATATTGTGTGCTATTTGAGTAACCAGGAATTTAACACAAATAATGTTAAAGCCATTACAGTAGGTAAGTCCTTAAAGCAGATGAATGCTGAGCTTGAAGCCGAAGGCAAGAAACCTGCTACCTTCACACAGGAGGGCTGCTTTGAAGGTGAAAAGGGTGAGGGCAAATACTTTACAAATTACGATGAAGTTCTCATGGCATATAACAGCGGCGAGCTTGGCTTGCACGCTCCGATAAAGGTTATAAACAAAAGAGTTATTGACGGTATAGAATATGAAGGTATTATCGATGCTACCGCAGGTAAAATCATCTTCAACGAAAATGTACCTCAGGATATAGGAATTGTAGACCGTGCAAAGGTTGGGCCGCTTCCGCTTGAAGTCGGTATGGATTTCATTGCCGATAAAAAGGGTCTCGGAAAGATTCTTGACAGATGTATAAGAACTCACGGTACTACAGACACCGTAACCGTTCTTGATGATATAAAATCATTGGGATATAAATTCTCCACCAAGGGTGCACTTACCATCAGTGTATTTGATATGAAAATACCCGATTCCAAGAATTTGAGCCTTGAAGAGGCTCAGGAAGCTGTTGATAAGATTACAAAGCAGTATAAACGCGGTCTTATAACGGAAGAAGAAAGATACAGCAAGGTAATTGCAGTGTGGAATAAAACCGTTGATGAGATTTCTAATGACCTTATGGATAATCTCGATCAGTATAATCCTATATACATGATGGCTACCTCTGGTGCCCGTGGTAGTAAGGACCAGATAAAGCAGCTCTGCGGTATGCGCGGACTTATGGCTGATACTTCGGGACGCGCCATTGAGATTCCTATTAAGGCTAACTTCCGTGAAGGACTTAACGTTTTGGAATATTACATTTCGACACACGGTGCGCGTAAGGGTCTTACCGATACCGCGCTTAGAACAGCGGACTCCGGTTACCTTACCAGACGTTTGGTAGATGTATCACAGGATGTGATCATTCGTGAGGATGATTGCGGAACCGAAGAGGGTATTTTGGTTAAGGAAATATCTGTCGGTAAGGAGATTATCGAAAGCTTCAGAGACAGACTTGTGGGTAGAACAGCACTTAAAGATATCGTAAGCCCCGAAACCGGTGAGGTGGTTGTAAAAGCCGGCGAGCTTATGAGCGAAAATACAGCTGATAAGGTTGTTGCCGCAGGTGTAACTCAGGCTGAAATAAGAAGTATATTGACATGTAAAGCAAAAATCGGTATTTGTGCTAAATGTTACGGCTCCAACCTTACAACAGGTGAGTCTGTAGATGCCGGTGAGGCTGTAGGTATAATCGCTGCTCAGTCAATCGGCGAGCCGGGTACACAGCTTACTATGAGAACCTTCCATGCCGGCGGTGTTGCCGGTGACGATATCACTCAGGGTCTGCCAAGAGTCGAGGAACTCTTTGAGGCGAGAAGACCTAAGGGCGTGGCTATCATTGCCGAAGAAGCAGGTACTGTTAAAATCGAAGAGACTCAGAAAAAGAGAGAAGCTGTTATCACTACAGAGGATGGCATTACCCATAATTATCTTATACCTTACGGCTCCAGACTGCGTGTTAGCGACGGAGATAAGGTTGAGGTCGCTCAAGAGCTCACAGAAGGCTCCATATACCCGCAGGATTTGCTCCGCGTAAAAGGTTCTGTAGATGGCATAAAGGCTGTTACGGATTACCTTATCCGCGAAGTACAGAGGGTTTACAGACTTCAGGGTATCGATATTAACGATAAGCATATTGAAGTTATAGTAAGACAGATGATTAGAAAAGTTAAGGTTGAAGATCCGGGTAAGACAGACCTTCTTATCGGTTCGCTTGTTGACAGAGCTGAGTTTGAAGAGGTAAGAAGAAAGGCTGCAGAGGAAGGAAAAGCAGAGCCTACATGCACACCTGTTCTTTTGGGTATTACCAAGACCGCACTTGCCACAGATTCGTTCCTTTCGGCTGCATCCTTCCAGGAAACAACCAGGGTACTTACCGATGCGGCAATTAAGGGTAAAAAGGATCCGCTCATCGGTCTTAAGGAAAATGTAATTATAGGTAAGCTTATTCCCGCAGGTACCGGACTTCCGGTGTACAGCGACGTGGATATAGTGACTCCCATAATCCAAACTTCATCAGATATGATAAATGTTTGATTTTATTTATAAAAAATACAGCCGTTTTAATCGGCTGTATTTTTTGGCTCTTTGTCAATAGTTGAGGTCAAAATCGAATAATGGAATTTTATGGCGGTTGCATATTTTATGCAACCGTCTTTTTTGAATGATTTTTTGTATGTTATTCATTTTTCAGTGTTTCAAATTTATATCCCTGCGAATACAGATATTCGATTATCTGCGGCAAAGAATCGGCAGTTATCTGCTTTGACGGAGAGTCATGCATTAGTACCACTATGTCGCCGGTTTTGGTGTTTCCGATACTGTAGCTCAGAGTAGACATAAGGTATTCTGCTGTCGGGTCGGTGGTGTTGCTGTCACCTGTCAGGCAGCTCCAGTCAATGTATTTATATCCTATAGATTTCAATATCTCGCGGTAATTTGTTTTTGTTTCTCCGTTTGTTAGGCTGGTGTATCCGCCCGGGAACCTAAAAACCAAATTTTTGTATTCAAAGCCCAGTGCCTTGTTAATTGCATTTTGACAGTTAGTGACTTCGTTTTTGAAGCTGTCCGCGGAAGCGTATACGTCGTCATATACATGCGAATATGAGTGATTGCCGATTGTGTGACCGCTGTTGTATATTTCTTTGACTATTTCAGGCTTTGCGGAAGCTTGCTGACCTGTCACAAAAAATGTCGCTTTAACCTTGTATTGACTCAGCACATCCAAAATCTGCGGTGTTACACTGCTCGGACCGTCATCAAATGTAAGATAGCATATTTTTTGACTGTCATATATATATACGTTGTCCATTTCGCCATCGGTCGGCGTGTAGTGATGCTCATTCCAATCTTCTTCTATTATTTCCTTTAATCGCATGGCTTTTTTTCGTGCATCTTCACTGGGTTTAGGGAATATAAATGATGTTTCCTTTTTTTCGGTGTTTTCTTTCTTCGTTTCTGCGGATGCTTTTAAAATGTTTTTGTGAAAATCCTTAGGTAATTTTTTGGTGGCATACACAGTGCCGAAAATCATAATTATACAAACCACAGCGGCAATTCCGGCATTTTTAAGCATAGTGATTCGGTGCAGTTTTTTCTGCTGTGCATACGGAATAAAGCGCTGTACATATAGTTTTTTATTATTTTTCAACCGTAATTGCCTCCTTAGATTATTTGATATAATATGATTATACTATGTTTTGCGGCAAATATCAACAATTTTGTTTTTCCGTTTTATATATATATTGTCAGCATAAAAAAAATCACGTCGGAAAACTTAATATTAAAAAGTTTTGGGATGTGTTTGTCTTGAATAAAAAATTAAAATATGTCTGTCTGTGCTTTGCTGCAACTTTAATGACTGTTTTGAGTATATATTCGGTGTTTGCGGTAAATATATCACTTAAGGATAATTATACATTGATAGACGGCGGTGATTTAAACAGCAGTCTGCCGTATTTTGTTTCCACATCAAGGGATTCATATCTCGCTGCAGGTCGTGGAGGTAAGGTTGTATCGGGCGTTGTAACAGCAGATAGTCAGACTCATAAGGTAACGCTTAAATTGTTTGACGTAATTCCCGTAAAGGAAGTCAATGTAAACGTCTTAAAAAGCCCGCTTGTCGTTCCGTCGGGTGAGTGTATCGGCGTAAAGCTTTACTCGGGCAGCTTGATAGCAGTCGGTACAGTAAGTTTCAAAACAAAAAACGGTGACAGCGTATCACCGGGTGTAAATGCGGGAATTAAACCAGGAGATATCATAGAAACCGTTAATGGCGAAAACGTTGACAGTATAGCTGATTTCGCAAAAAAGCTTGATAAAATAAACGGTAAATGCATAATAGGCGTATTGCGCCGTAATGAGCGCCGTGAGCTGGAGGCACATCCGCAAATCTGCGAAGATGGGCATAAACGTATGGGAATTATGGTTCGTGATTCTGCGGCAGGTATAGGCACTATGACATTTTATGAAAAAAATACTGGAAAATATGCGGCTTTGGGTCACGGTATATCGGACAGCGACACCGACGTGCTTATTCCCGTTAGGCGAGGTAAGCTGTACGGAGCGACGATATTGGGGATAAATAAAGGAAAAAAAGGAGCCCCCGGTGAAATAGTCGGCGCAATAAACGAAAAAAATACGATGGGAGATTGTACACTTAATACGAACATAGGCCTGTACGGTAATACCAATGCGGTAAAACCGGATATAAACGGCATTGAAATAGCATCAAAATCACAGGTGCAAAAGGGAAAAGCTACCGTTATCTGTACACTCGACGATACCGGCGCACATGAGTATGAGCTTGAAATCGTGAATATCAATCGTATGAGGAATAACGGCACAAAATCTATGATAATAAAGGTTACAGACCCGCTACTTTTGAAAAAAACCGGAGGTATCATACAGGGAATGAGCGGCTCGCCTATAATTCAAAACGGTAGACTGGTCGGCGCGGTTACACATGTTTTTGTAAATGACCCTCAGAGAGGATATGGAATTTTTGCAGAAAATATGCTTGCCGAAGCAGAAAAAATCGAATAACAAAATCAGAGGCACTCACTATGTACTTTATGGTGAGTGTTTTTATGTAAAATGCATGTTTTGTATCAAAATGAGTCGGCGGTTATGATAAAATTGTTTTCTGTATATCATAAATTATTTTAAGTATAAAGCTCGTAAAACATCAATTTTTGGAGTTTATTGTCGTAATAACAATTATATCACTATAATTATAAAAAAATGCTTGACAAGCGCAAAACGATGCTTTTTTAATCGAACAAAAGCGCAAAAACACTGCAAATCATAAAATAATCAGTCATAAAAATATTTGAAATGACGTAAATTAACATTGAAAATTATAAAAAAAGACTTTTATAAGTACAAGCACGTTGGAATTTGGACACCAAAAAGTCCAAATTGAACTTAGAAATCAAAAATATTTGTACTTTTTTGAAAAATGCCGTTGATTTTTTGATGAAAATACAGCTTTTTGACAACAAATTATTAAAATATTGTAAAATTTCCAAATGTAAGTTTATAATGTATTTAACAAATAAAAATACTTTTGGGGGTTTTAAAGATGAAAAATAAGAAAAAAATACTGATTGTGGACGATAACAAGGAATTTTGTGAGAATGCAAAGCAGTGCCTGGAGTCTTATGAGATTTTTGAGGTTGTCGGCACGGCATACGACGGTAAGGTTGGATATGAATTGGTGCTTGAAACAAAGCCGGATTTGCTGGTTACGGATATTGTGATGCCGGTAATGGACGGGCTCACTCTTATGAGCCGAATAAATAATAACACAGCACTTTCAAAAAAACCGAAGGTTATAGCGGTATCGGCGACGGGATATGATTCAATTATCTCAAATGCTATGCGGCTCGGAGCACAATTCTATTTTATCAAGCCTTTTGAAATGTCAGCATTGGCAGAGCGTATAAATGAAGTTCTGACCGACCACTCAAACGAAAATGCCGGGTCTGTTCAGTCGGCGCTTAAAAGCCGCGACCTTGAAACAAATATAACCATGTACATACAGCAGCTGGGCGTGCCGGCACATATAAAGGGATATCAGTATATACGCGATGCTATTATGATGGTTATAGAGGATATGGAGGCTATTAATTCGATAACAAAGTATCTGTACCCTACTGTTGCAAGACATTACAATACCACCTCGTCAAGGGTCGAGCGTGCTATAAGGCATGCTATTGAGGTAGCTTGGGACAGAGGCAATCCCGAAATTTTGAATGATCTGTTCGGATATACCATACTTAGCAGTAAAGGCAAACCGACCAATTCTGAGTTTATAGCGATGATAGCCGATAAAATCCGACTGGAAATGAAGGCAAGCTGATACATTAAAAAGAAAAGTATTGCGGCATTTGAAAAGAATAAGACTTAAATTAATGTGAAAGGCGGCTGCATAATGATTATAACATCAAAATGCAGCCGCCGAAAATAAATATTTGTTTTAAGACTCTTTAGTCGAAATCACCGTTTATTTAAAAATTTCTGCTGTAGTTCGGTGCTTCTTTGGTTATCGAAATGTCATGAGGATGGCTTTCGATAAGACCGGCACTTGTGATTCTGACAAATTTTCCTCTCTGCTTGAGTGCTTCTATAGTATCTGTACCGCAGTATCCCATGCTTGAACGCAGACCGCCCATGAGCTGATATACAGTGTCAGCCACTACACCCTTGTAGGGGACACGTCCTTCTACGCCTTCAGGAACCAATTTCTTTGTTCCGTTTTGGAAGTATCTGTCTTTACTTCCCATTTCCATTGCAGCTATTGAGCCCATTCCGCGATATACCTTGAATTTTCTGCCTTCAAATATTTCGCTGTCGCCGGGGCTTTCTTCACAGCCTGCCAGAAGTGAACCGACCATAATAACGTCGGCACCTGCAGCAATCGCTTTAGCTATGTCACCGCTGTATTTAATACCACCATCCGCTATAACCGGAACATTGTATTTTTTAGCGGTTAGGTATGCATTGTATATGGCGGTAACCTGAGGTACTCCTACTCCTGCCACTACACGGGTTGTGCAGATGGAGCCCGGTCCGATACCGATTTTAACGGCATCCGCACCTGCCTGTATAAGAGCCTCTGCAGCTTCACCGGTAGCGATATTTCCTGCAATAATCTGAATGTTCGGGAAGTTCTCTTTTACCTTTTTAAGGCAGTTTACTATGTTCATGGAGTGACCGTGAGCCGAATCCAAAACAAGCACGTCTACCTTGGAGGCTACAAGTGCCTCAACACGGTCTAAAACATCGTCCGTTATGCCTATAGCGGCACCAGCGAGCAATCTGCCGTCGGAGTCCTTCGCACTGTTCGGGTATTTAACGGATTTTTCGATATCCTTTATGGTTATAAGTCCTTTTAAAACACCGTTTTTATCAACGATAGGGAGCTTTTCAATTTTTGAACTTCTGAGTATTTCCTGTGCTTCTTCAAGTGTTGTGCCTTCGGGTGCTGTGACAAGATTTTCCTTTGTCATTGCATATTTAATCTTTTTTGAAAAATCGGTTTCAAATCTTAAATCGCGGTTTGTTATAATTCCGAGAAGCTTTCCGTTGTCATCTGTAATCGGAACACCGCTTATTTTGTATTTTCCCATAAGACTGTCAGCATCTGCGAGTGTGTGCTCGGGCGAAAGACGGAATGGGTCAATTATAACGCCGTGCTCACTTCTCTTTACCTTGTCAACCTCAGTAGCTTGTTGTTCAATGGTCATGTTCTTGTGTATTATACCGATACCGCCTTCACGCGCCATTGCGATAGCCATCGCTGATTCGGTAACCGTGTCCATAGCTGAGCTCATAAGCGGTATATTGAGCTGAATGCTTTTGGTGAGCTGTGTTTTCATAGATACGGCATTCGGTAATACATTTGATTCCTGAGGTATGAGCAAAACATCGTCAAACGTAAGACCTTCATATGCAAATTTTTCAAACATTAATGTAATCCCCTCTCGTTTAATAGTATTTTTAATATTATATCCGACATTTTTTCTTTCGTCAATCATATTATTTCAAAAAAAGCGTTTTAGACAAATAAAACGACTTTAATCGTGTGCTGCTTATCAAAAAATATTAAATAAAATCCATTTTTGTGTCACGAAAATCTAAGGTACATATGAAAACTGCCGAAAGCCTCACCACATTCACAGATAAAGCCTTCGGCATAGGAGATGTTAAATATTAATTAAAAATCCTGCGGATATTAATCAGTCTTTCCGAAAAAGTACCGGAGGTCAGCGGAATTATCTCCACAGTATATCCCGCACGTGGGGAATGGATAAAATATCCGTTTCCTACATATATACCGGTATGACCTATGTAACCGCTTCCTACAGCTGATTCGAAGCACAGTATATCTCCGGGTTTCATATCGGTGCGCATGACTTCAATGCCGTTTTTAGCCTGGTCGCATGCCACGCGGTTTATATCGGTATTCATAAGCGAGTAGCAGAATTTAACCAATCCCGAACAATCAAATCCTTCGGGTGACATTCCGCCGTATACATAAGGAGTGCCTACGTATTGCTTTGCCAGCTCAACTATCATTTCGCCGGGGATTTGTGAGCCTGCATAGGATGGAACCTCGGTCGGAATCGCTGCTGTAATTGCCGTCGTGTCCAAGGACTTTGGAATACTTGCGTTTGCGCCGATGGCAGTGTCTGCGGTCTGTACGGTCGATTTTTCGGTAATATAATCCGCACATATATATGCCGGAGCACCGTTGTAGTTTATAATGTACCAGTTGTTTATCTGACCTGTTATTGTGATGTTTGTTCCGTTTGGCAACTGACCTAAGACCGTAGAATTGGTATTAGGCTCTACTCGTATGTTAAGCGCATCTGCCGTTACCGTGCCGTTAAAATCGGCAGAAACGGTCACAGAGCCGAGCATAAGTCCGAAGGCTGCCGCTGCTATTGTAATATACTTAATTTTCATAAGAATAAATTTGCTCCAAAATTAATTTGAAACTCATCCTCCTTTGGTAAATAACATTATATTTATTTTACCACAAAAAAATGATTATGTCAAATTTAAATGTTTTACGCTAAGCGTTTTATCATAAAATGAACATTGCCATTTGCAAATTATGATGTACACTCAAGCCATGAATAAAATACATTTAAATTGGTAAAAAAATTTTCGGTTCAATATGTGGTTTGCATAGTGTTTTAAAGCATTGGCAAAATGCTCATGCAGAGCATATTATAGATTAGGGAGGCAGATGTGATATGTCTGGTAAAATTCTTGTTTGCGGCGGTGATATGCGCAGTATATATATGGCAGATTTGTTTAACAAAAAAGGATATAATGTACAGATATGTATGACTGACGAAAGCAGCGCGGCAGAATATGATTTCAAATACACTGGTTTGAAAGACGGGCTGCGAGATGCCGAAATAATACTTTTGGGATTGCCAGCAGTAAAAAACGATATGACAGTGAATTGTCCTTTGAGCAAGGAAAAACCATTATTTGAGCAGATATTGAAAAAAGCGGATAAAAAAACGGTTGTAGCCGGAGGCAGGTTCTCTGCGGCGGCGCGGCTTATGGCAGCGGATTACGGCATAACGCTTTTGGACTACAGCGGTGATGAGGTTTTTCAGATAGAAAATGCTTTTTATACTGCTGAAGGAGCGGTTGAGGCTATAATCAAAAATACTGTCCGGTCTTTGGGAGAACTTAAAATTTTAGTTGTCGGTTACGGCAGAATTTCGAGAGCACTTACGAAATTTTTAAGCGTGCTCGGTTCGGAAATTACGGTTTATGCCAGAAAGGTAGAGCAACGCACGTGGGCTAAAATGCACGGCATGGAAACGATAGATATCATAGGTGCACTTGATAAATATGATGTTGTGATAAATACCGCTCCGTCGGAGCTGTTTGGCACGGAGAACATAGCCACAGCACGTAAAGACGTGCTTTTCGTGGATTTATCCGCACGTCCGGGCTATGTAAGCCGTGAAATATGCGAAGAATACGGCGTAAAGCTGATTTTTCTGCCGGGGCTTCCTGCGGTAAGCGCACCACGTTCAGCAGGTGAAGCCGCCGCAAGAGCAGTAATAAGAATGTATAATTCAATACAGATGGGAGATGTGCATAATGGAGCTTAAAGGAAAGAAGATAGGCTTCGCTGTTTGCGGTTCCTTCTGCACCTTTTCAAGGGTTATGCCGCAATTAAAAAAGCTGGTTGAATGCGGCGCGGAGGTATATCCTATAATGAGCGAGGCTGCATATTCAACAGACACCAGATTCGGAAAGGCCGAGGAGTTCATCAGCTATATGGAGGAAATTACGGGCAGAGAGGTGATTCACACCGTAAAGGGTGCTGAGCCGATAGGTCCTAAGGGATATTTGGATGCACTTACAGTGGCACCGTGTACCGGAAATACCATAGCCAAAATCGCAAATGGTATCACGGATTCGTGTGTAGCTATGGCAGCCAAGGCGAATCTGCGAAATCAAAGACCGCTGCTGCTGGCAGTATCGACCAATGATGCCCTGGGTGCAAATGCGAAAAACATAGGTGCTTTGCTGAACTGTCGCAATGTATATTTTGTGCCGTTCGGTCAGGATGACTGTGTAAAAAAGCCTGATTCGCTGGTCGCCGATATGGATAAAATACTACCCGCACTCAAAGCGGCAGCGGACGGCGAGCAGCTGCAGCCGATTATAATTCATAAATCATAAGGCTCCGCTTTTTATGCGGAGTTACATAACGGACAGCATTTGAATTTCAAATGTTGTTTTTTTATTAAAAATAACCGGATGTATTGATTTATTGATGAGGTTGTGTTATTATATTCGTACAAAATACGAAATGGGGTGCAAGCTATGAAAAGAATTATTAGTGTGTTTTTGCTGGTCATGTTCATATTTACCATGAATGTATCTGCCGATGAGTATGATTTGATAACATCTTCATACGATAATTATTCGGCAAGCATAAGTGTGACACTGAATGTGAGCGAGCCGACAGAGGTGTTGAAGCTTCTGGGAAAATATTGGGTGCGTTCGGGTGGAATTGACTTGCAAAAGCTGGCTGAAGGACTTTGTGATTCGGATATCAGCGGAGTGGTAAAATGCAGTATAAATTCCGATTACACAAAGCTAAAGGCATCATATGAAATCTATTCTGTGATTCCGCTGGCGGTAAACGATAACTTTAAATCGACAAACGAGCTTAAATTCGGAATGTGGATTGACTGGGATATCTCGGATGAAAACAATCCCAAAATGACATACATATATTCGACACCAATGAGCGACAAATATGCGGTGATGAACATGGAGGATATGATTGACGGCAGTGGCATGAATTTTTCCGAATTTGCATCACTTATGAAGAATTATTTGGATAAGGAGCATGTCGGAAAAATCAATTCGGAATTTGCCGAGATTTTAAGGAAAAATTCTACAATATCATCTAAAGGTACAAAAGCTGTTATTACAATTACCGATGAACAGCTTGCCGATATTATATGTGATACGATTGATTTGGTCTTAAAGGATATGGATGATTACAAGCAGGTAGATGAGCTTGTGTCCGATGAAAACAATGCAGCGGCACTTCCCGATTCAGAGGAAATTAAAAAGTTCTTTGAAAATGTCAAAATTTTCGACAACAACGCGCTTTTAATCGAAATAGGAAAGACAAAGAGCGGCGCATTAAGCAGTGTGCTGTGCAAAGTTAATATGTGCATAGACAGCAATCTTTTGAAAAACGCGGTTTATGAAGAGGATGCAGACAAAGTAACCGACCTTAAGTTTTCGATAGATATGAATACGGTATATACTGCGATAAATAACGGTGTGAAGGTGACCTTCCCCGAGCTCAATTCCGATAATTCGGTATCGTTTGCCGAGCTTTTCGGCTACGACTACGAATATAACTATGATTGGGACGGTGACGAGTGTATCCATAATGAGCATGTTTATGTTGAAAATGAATATATAGAGGCTGTTCCGGATACATTTTATGTGAACCTCAATTCATATATAAATACTGCCGAGAGATACGGATATGACTATGAGCTGATAAACAATAACGGCGAGATAACGCTCAAGGATAACAACAAGAAGGAAGTCTTCGGTCAAGTGTCAATGACGGTCGGCTCTAAGAAAATAACAGTGGATTCTGCGGAATATACTGCGCTGAATCCGGTAATTGTAAAGGGCGGTGACGTGTACATCGATACCGAAGCCGTAAAGAGTATTTTTAATGCCGATATGCTTCACTTTGATGCTGAAATATTTGAAAATATTTCTTATATGTCCTTTGAAAGACAAAGTCCTCAGTGCCACCATACCAAAGAAGATATAGATGCGTGGTATGATGATTATGATGAGGATTACGACGAGGATTATTGCAATCATTATCAGCATCTGGGGTCATATGATGCAATCGGCAGAGATTACGGCGTTTTAAGAGATGTCTGTAATGCGTTCTTCTTTTATCAGGAGGACAGATATTCTTTGATATATGACAATGGCGTTATTACTCTTACCGATTTAAGCGAAAAAGAGAAATTCAACACGGTAATATTCACTGTGGGCAGTGATGAATATATTGTTGACGGTACTGTTTTAAAGTCAAATCAACCTGCTGTGGAAAAAGATGATATCGTGTATGTGGATATACATACATTGTCAGAGCTTTTCGGTGCGGAAATAACCGATGGCTATATGGCATATAACCGCGGTTATTTGGACGAAAGCGGAAATTATGTTAAAGGATTTATGACTTATTCATACAATATGCAGAGAAAAAGCCCATACTGCCCGCATACGGTTGAAGAAATAAAAAAAGATAATTAACAGAAAAGGGACTTTACCACCGTTATTCAACTTTTTCAGTGGTGGTGTACCTCCCACACATGAAAAAAATAATTGGTACCCGCCGTTTTGCGAGGCGGATAACGTCTTAATTTGGTCAAAAAAATCACCCATCACGAAATCGTGTGTTTCAGTGATGGGTGATTTTTTATTTTAATAATCAAATACTATCATCTGATGGCAATCTACAATCAGGTCTTTAACCTCTATGCAGCCGTCTTTTTTTGTATATTCGATATCGCGGTTTTGCGGAGCAAGATAAACACGTTTTACGTCCTCGGGTACCCTTATTTTTAATGTAATGTCATGTACCGGATATATATCTTCTATGATTTCCGTGTTTATGCCACGTTTTGTGGGTATCGCGTAGAGCAGGTGAGCGACATAGCGGTTTTGATTCTTCTGCTGCATAAGTGTTGCTGTTCCCATGCTTGCAAGGTTTGTTTCGAGAACTTTGTCATTTTCGAGAAGCAAATCAAGAGCATTGAGTACAGCCACTTTTGCGGCGTATTCGCCGTACTGCGCATAGTCAGTAAATATCTTCCAGGCGATGTATATACCGTCCTTGCCGCTTACAATACCGGAATAATTGCATACTCCCGACGATGGTGTGTGCTGGTGCGAGCAGAAATGCTCCGGCGTTTTGTTAAAGTACGGCTCTGCCACTTCGGCAAGCTCCTGTCCGTCCGTTAATTTAACCTTTTTGTACGGTGTGTACATGATGTAGTCGGTTTCTGTTCCCACAGGTCTTATGTAGCTTGGTAAAAATTCGCCGTCACCAAGATATTCGGCACCGAAATCAAACAAGAATTTACCGTCTTTAATTCCTGAATTTCCGCTTGCGAGTAATTTTCCGCCCTTTTCGACAAAGCTCTTTATTTTTTTGATGATGTTGTCCGGGAGGACTATTTCGTCAGGCAGAATGAGCACTTTGTATTTGTCAAAATCCATTTCAGTATCTATTATGGAGAACTGATATTTGCCTTCGATGAGGATTCTGCCGGCACCTGTGTCGGGGTCGGTAGGCTTGGAGGAATCCGAAACGACGAATTTCAAATTCTGCACGGATTCGTATGAAAGCAGTGCAACGTCGCATATCGGAGTCACATTGTCGAGCCATTCCTCTTTTTGTTCTATCTCTGCATATGCCTTTCCGATTAATTCATAGGTCGTCATATCCATGTGACCGCTTGGGTCGAGCTGATCTCCGACAGAGCACTTTGCGCCGTATGCTGCGCTGAGTGCAGCTTCGTAGCGGAGAGCATTCGGATGTTTAAATCCGCCGAATTCGCCCCATGCACCGTGGAATTTGCCTGTCATGCCAAGGTAATCTCTGTCAAAGTTCTGTACATATCTTGCCGAAAACGGGAAATGGTCGTAACCCCAGCCGCCGGTTGGTAAGCTTTCAAGCTCAAAATGAGAGTTTACAAGCGCAAGGTCGCGTCTGCCATGGCGTACGTGTCCGCCGTTATGAAATACGCCTATTTTCGGATTTACACTGTCTACGGTTTCCCTTACACGCCTTACATATGTTGCATATGCCTTTTCGGCAAATTTTAAGATATCCTCGGGGTCGTCGGGATTCATGCCGAGCTGCATCATGCTTTTAACACATGAGTCACAGCAGCACGGACGTACAAATGCGATATCCAGGAAAATGCTTTCCGGTGAAAATATTTCGCATACTTCCTTTATCTGAGCCAGAACATAGTCCAAATATCCGGTATTTACACAAAGTACGTGGTAGTGTGCTTCCGAGAAATTGTCAAATTTATGTACGCGGTCCTGGAAACGCCATTCGGGGTGCTTGCGGACGGCTTGCTCATCGAAACCTACCGAAATGTATATCGGTGTTTTAACACCGATTTCCTTCGCTGCGTCAAGCTGTGCGCTCAGAAGGTCGAAGTCTAAGCCCGGATGTATCGGGAAATTTTCCGACGGGTAGTACATCCAGCCGTGATGGCATTTGGCAAAAAGTGTCACCGAATCAACATGACCTACTTTTAACGCATTTTGAAATTGTTCTTTATTAAATTTTTTTCCTATTCCGGGAATGTGTTCACTAGTGTGAAAATCCAGATTTATCTGTCTGAAATTCATAATTTTTCTCTCCTTTAAAATTCCTGCGGAAATTCAAAACGTTCCGCCGATGATATTTTTGATATGTTTTCTTTGTATTTTATTGTTATTTCACCCGTAGGTATAATTTCAAAGCCTTCATTGTCAATTTTTACCTTGAAATCAACTCCGTGCCAACATAAGTTGAGCTCTACGGAATTCCACCACGGCAGCATCTTGGGATTAAATGCCACATATTCGCCGAACATTTCAATGCCGGCAAGTCCGCGCACGATGCTGTACCATGCACCGGAAGCACATGCGGCATGCACACCGTCCTTTGCTACACCCTGAATGTCCTCCAGGTCTACCGACGCACTTTTCATGAAATAGTTGTAGCCTTTGTAAAGCTGGTTGTTATCAAATGCACAAATGCTGTGAACCGGGAAGGTAAGTGTCGATGATGCTTCGCACATAGCCTCGTAGTAGTCCCAGTTCTTTTCGTATACCGACTTTGAGAAGTTGTTGTGAATGTAAGTAAACAGTACCATTACATCAGGCTGTTTTATGATTTGACTGCGGTGATACATGCCGCCGTCGTTTTTCATTTGGAAGCCGCCTCCGCCCGAGCCTTCACATTCGAGTGTGCGGCTTAAGTTAAAGTAGCCGTCAAACTGAGGTATAAGTCCTGATTTGTCCATCGGGAGGTAGAGCCTTTCCATAACCTCTGTCCATTCATCGGATATCGGCTTTTCAAATTGTTTGCAAAGTTCAACGGTGCTTTTCAGAATATAGTGCACCAGATAGTTTGTGTAAGCGTTATTGTCAACATAGGGGTGGTGCTCATCGCAGCCGGTCACCTTTGTTATCTCGTATCTTCCGCTTACTTCTTCAACTCTGGAAACCCAGTAATCACAGATTTCACTGAGCATTTTCATGCCGTAGCTCTGCATAAATTTTTTGTCATCAGTACAGTAGAAGTAGTTCAAAACATTCCATGCGACATCGGCTACCACGTGATATTGCATAAACGGATGGCGGACGTGTTTCCACACCTTTTCCTCTCCTGTTACAGATGATATGAAGGGATATCTGGCTCCGCGTCTGCCTTCGCTTTTGGCGATTTCACGTGCGGCATCCAGACGGTTATAGCGGTACAACAGCATGTTTTTCGCGCAGTCCGCACCGGAATATATGAATACCGGGCTTTGGTATACCTCGCAGTCCCACCATACGTAATCATTATATCCTTCACCGGTCAGATTCTTGGCGGCAAGGCTGTGTACGCAGTCATTTCTCGGTATGGATATTGCCGTGTGATAGTTTGAAAATCTGAGCACGGTATCTGCTTGGTCGTCGCCTTCAATCTTGATATCTATTCTTGAGAAAAAGCTTCTCCAGCTTTTCGTGTGCTCGTCAAGCAAATCAGCATAGGGAGTGTCAGCATATTTTTTAAATAATCCGTCGACCGTTTCACCGTCTGTATCACGCGAAGTGCACATAAATATCTTCTTTGTGAAATTATAAGCTTCACCGCATTTCGATACATATGCTTTGGTCTGAGTTAAGAAGCCGCCGCTGTTTGTATTTTCATCATTGCTGTCAAAGCTGTTTGATACGCCTATTGAGATTTTGTGATTGTATTTTCCTTTTGTCGAAAGGGAGCAGAATATGGAATTGTTCTCAAAATTCACTTCATCGAGCGTACACATTTTAAAACCGTTTGATTTTGTACGCAAATCCAGTCCTGAGGATATCTTGATTTCTTTGTTGTGATTTTGCGGCGTTACAGATACATTTATGACATATAAGTGGTCGTTTGCAAAACTGGCGAATCTCTCAAATGTAAATTCGGTTATGTCACCTTTGCTGTTTTCCCATGTCACCTGTCTTATAAGTCGGTTCCGTTCAATGTCCAAGGTTCGATTCCAGCTTAATATTCTACCATCCCACGGATAGAAAACTTCTCCGTCAACCGATATGCGTATGTGCAGAATATCGGCAAAGTTTATGACACCCTCCTGAAATTCGGCATCCTTTGCAGCGTCTTCGTTTACGTAATATTTGCGCATGTATTCATTTTCTATGGATACCGTTTGGTTAAAGGGTATTTCGTCAATCAAACCGCGGATAAAGCACCCTTGAACCGCAAGAGTTGCATTTTCCTCAAAGCTTCCCCTTACACCGAGGTAGCCGTTTGAGGTGGTAAAGAGTGCACCGTAAAGTGCCTCCTTCTTCATAAGAAATTCTTTTTCTGTTATTGATGAATTATTCATATCTTTTCTCCGTATGTTTTTGTTGTATTGCCGATTATTGCGATAATTTTAATTTTGACATTCCATTAAAATAGTACCACAAATCTGTGTAAATACCAATATTAATTTTTTTAAACAATGTTGACAATTTGTAAAATTTGTGTTGTGCTTTAATCGTACATTTATATTTTACCATCGGTGAATTTACTTGTCAATTACTATAAATATCAATAAAGTAATAAATTCAACCGCTGAATAACAAATTCTTGCTATTTTAGGAAGGGTATGTTATAATTGACACATAGTAGGATTTTATGTGATAAAATTCTTAAAGCCTATCGGCTTTTACGGTCGTGTGACCGCTATGTGTCAATTGACGGCGTCGCAAAAATGCCCTTGCGAGCGAGTATTTTTACTCCCGGTAAAATGAATTTTGCGGCATCTAAATTGTTCACGGATTTTAAAACTTGAATTATTAATGTTAGAAAAAATAAACGGAGGAGTAATATGAAAATACAGAATGGATTTGTGTTGAGAAATGTAGCTGACAGCTACGTAGTTGTGCCTGTAGGCGACAATTTGGTTGACTTTTCGGCAATGATAACGCTTAACGAAACAGGAGCCTTCTTATGGGGTGTGCTGAGTGAAACCGACACCGATGCCGACGGTCTTGCGAAAGCCATATGTGAAGAATACGACATTGATTATGAAACGGCGAAAAAAGATGCGGAGGAGTTTATGCAATTACTTTCCGACAAAAAGGTGTTGAGTTAATTGACTTTTGAAAACAGACAATACAGTATAAACGATTTGGCACCTCTTATAACCGAGTGTATCAAATCCGGTCAAAAAATAAAAATGCAGGTAACCGGCACCAGTATGTTTCCGCTTTTGCACGACAGGAAGGATACGGTTGAGCTCACGGCAGTGAGTGGTAAGCTACGAAAATACGACATCGTTCTTCACAGACGTACAAACGGAAAATACATAATGCACCGCATTATAAAGGTAAAGGGTGATGTACTCACCATTGCAGGCGATTTTGAAACGGAAAAGGAATACCCGGTTTACACAGAGCAGGTAATGGCAAAGGTATGCACCTTTTGGAGAAACGGTAAACACTTTTCCTGTAACGACTTGTTTTTTAAAGTATATTCTTTCTTGTGGGTAGCGATTTTCCCCTTCCGCCATCAGGTGCTTAGAGTTCTTATTGCGTTAAGGAGGAAGCTGCGTGTCAAAAAATAAAAAAAATGCTTTAAAATGGCTTGCGGCAAATTCAAAGAGCGTTGTTTTGCCGATAGGTATTCTGACCTTAATCGGCATAGCTGTTTCGTATATTTCCACCAGGTTCGCCGTAGCTGCCATGTACCTTTTGGATTCCGTTACCGGAAAATCTTCGAAAGGCTTTTCGGAATGTGTGGTATCGCTTGCCGCATTTTTGGTAATACAGCTTTTGTTGCAGGTGCTGTACACTGTGTATGATATACGGATAAGAACAAAATTTAAAAATTTACTTAGCAGAAATTTATTTTACTCGATTATGACCCGCGATTATCTGAGAATAAGTGATATTCATTCCGGTGAGCTTATAAACCGTCTTACAAGCGATATAGAAATAGTATACACAAATGTTATCGACACAATTCCGGGATTGGCGACATTGATTTCGGGTATTGCTTTCAGCTTTTTTACCATGTTCAAGATGGACAGGCAGCTGTCTGTTATATGTCTTGCTCTCGGTCCGTTGGTTATGGTGTGCGCTTTGATTTACGGCCGAAAAATGAAAAAGCTTTATAAGGCATGCCGAAAAAGTGACGGTGTAATACGTTCGTTTATGCAGGAATGTATACAGAATATAATGGTAATAAAATCCTTCTGCTCCGAAAAAAAGGCGTATGTCGCCGCAGGTGAGCTCCAGGAGGAAAATTATAAGCTTAATATGAAGCGCGGTTATATATCGGTCTTGGTAAATATAATGTATTATTTGGCACTTACCGCTGCTTATTATTTTGCTGTGGCGTGGTGTGCATATAAAATCAAAATCGGCATAATGACTGTGGGTACCTTTACTGCTATCATTCAGCTGGTCGGACAGATACAGTCACCGTTCAGAGATGTGGCATCCGTTATACCGAATTTCTATGCGGCTTGCGCCTCAGCGGAGCGAATCATGGAAATCGAAGAACTTGAGCCCGACAATGAGGATAACGACATCTTTTCTTTGCCCTTTGAAGAGTTTAATAAAATCAGCGCAGAGAATATATGCTTTTCATACGATAAAAAACCTGTGCTTAAGGATGTCAGTTTTGAGATCTATAAGGGGGAAACCGCTGTTTTGCGCGGAATTTCCGGCATAGGAAAAAGTACCCTTCTTAAAATCATACTCGGCATTGTGAAGCCTTCAAGCGGTACTGCCGAGCTGGTATTTGGCAGTGGGAGTATCAAAATCGGAAAATCCGTACGAAAGCTTTTTGCCTATGTACCTCAGGGGAATTTGATACTTTCCGGAAGCATACGTGATAATATAGCATTTTTCGATGATAATATTGATGAGAAAAAAATCATAGCTGCGGCAAAAAATGCATGTATATGGGAGTATATATCATCTTTGCCGGACGGCTTGGATACGTTGATTGGTGAAAACGGCTCCGGCTTAAGCGAAGGACAGCTTCAGCGTATATCGATTGCGCGGGCATTTTACAGCGATGCACCGATAATTCTTCTGGATGAAGCTACAAGTGCCCTGGATGAAGGCGCGGAAGCAAAGGTCTTGAAAAATATAAAGGAAATGAAAAATAAAACCTGCATCATAATAACTCACAAGGATGCGGCACTCAAAATTTGCGATAAGCATTTTATCCTGAATGACGGAATTTTGAGCTGTGTCATGAGTGAGAATGAAAAAGCATGAATAACTGCTCCGTCCGAAGTCAAGATATAAGGACGGAGCTTTCTTTAATTAATTTCATAATTTTTATTTAAGTCTTGTGCGTATTTCCGCGGGGAGGTATGCATTTTCCTTTTAAATGCATAGTTAAAATAGCTTTGCGACGAAAAGCCACATGCGAAGGCTATTTCGGTAAGGGTCATATCGGTGCCGAGCAATAGATTGACAGATTTGTTTATTCGTTTTTCTTCTATGTATTCATGAAGAGTTTTACCCATAGCTTCTTTAAAGCAATTATGAAAATGTATTTTGCTCATTGATACATGGCTTGCCACATTTTCCAGGCTTAAATCCGATGAAAGATTTTCCTCTATGTAGTAAACAGCTTTGTTTATTGTCATACCGATTTTCGGTGTTTTGTTTCCGAATAAAAATTCGTTTTCCGCATAAAGCGTATATATCAGTTTTAAAATCAGACTATGTTCCATGATTTCATTCGGAGTATTTCGTGTGATAAAATATCGGCACATATCTTCAAAAATATCTTTATATATGTCGGGCTCTTTAATTCTTGTGAAGGTCGGAACGGCAGAAAGGAAATTGTATAAAGCTCCGTCAAGAACAGCCAAATGAATGTAATAGCACTTAAACGGAAATTTGGTATGCCGCATTTGGTTCGGCTTGGCGCAAATGAATAAATCCGTCGTTATATCCGCGCAATCCGAATCTATGTATGCGGTTCCGCCGTTTTCAATCGGCAATTCCAGTTCAAATAATGACGTGGTTCTGCCGTTTGACATATTAACGGATGATTGTTCTATTTTTGAATTGTAGATACTTATATTTTTTATGTCAAACAATCCCATATTCACAACCTCAATTTTAGTAATAAATCTAATAAATATAGTAATAATTCGGTAGTATTTCATTAATAAATATGATACCTTATGTTTAACGAAATGTCAAGAAGGAGAAACTGTTATGCAAAAATTTAACATTGAGAATCACGAGCCGAGCTTCTTACCCGAGGGAAATTGGAAGCTTGCATGGAGCGATGAATTTGACGGAACCGAGCTAGATACGTCAAAATGGGGTTATCGCTTGAATTTTTGGGGAAAACCGTTTGATGCCTATATCGATAAGGGCGTGGTTTTGGACGGCAAAAGCCACATAGAACTTCATCGTGTCGAGCGTAACGGCTGCTACGCTTCACCGCAGCTACAGACCGGTTCAAATTCTTTTGATGTACCGAAAAGTGGAAGCGAAAATCCCTGGGGGCAGGACGAAATTTGGCCTTTGGGAGTTCTGGAGGAGCCGAAATTCGTTCACCGCTACGGTTATTATGAATGTCGATGTAAATTTCAGAAGGAACCCGAGGTCATGTGGAGTGCCTTCTGGACACAGTCACCGACAATCGGAGCAAGGTTTGAACCGGAATGGTGCGGAGTGGAATCCGATATCATGGAGTGCTTCGGAAAGGGTACTGCTACCACGGGTAATATAATGGGCGGCTATGGCAAGCAGTTCAGCGAGGAAGGCAGGGTGAATTACGAGCTTAAAGATACTGGTGACGGATGGCATTATTTCGGTATGAATTGGCAGCCTGACGGGTATGATTTTTACTGTGACGGTGAATTGGTTTCGCATGCCGATAAGCATGTATCGCATGTTCCTCAGTTTATACTTCTCACTACCGAGGTACAGGGATACCGTTCATCTAAGCCGCATATTATTGACGGGGAGTTTAAGGACGATGCTTTCATAGTCGATTTTGTGCGCGTGTTTGATAAAATTAAAGATTGATTTAAACAGCTCCGCTCCGACGAAAATGTTCGGACGGAGTTTTTATTTTATGCAAAAAATTATATTTTTTTATTTAAGCGGTTGTAAAATTTGAAAAAAAGTTATATAATTCATTGTAACGGAAAAAATATTATAAATTCTAAGCAGTGAGGTAATCGGTTTTGATAAAAAGACTATTGCTTACAGCGGTTTTGTCGGCACTTGTTTTGATAATGACAGCCGGCGCGCGGGAGGCCAAGCCGCTTAAAATTAAATACGCCGCATTGGGTGACAGCATTGCCTCGGGATATGCACTGCCGGACTATGCCAAAAATTCCGGTTCCGCAAATTCATATACATCTCTTGTAAAAAATGCATTGGCCGAAATATATCCCGGATATGAAATTGAATATGCTTCTCTTTGTGTAAACGGTTTAACCACCGACGGTCTTTGCAATAAGCTTAAAAGCAATTCCGCAGTCATAAAGGATGCCGATATCATAACCGTGAGCATAGGCTCAAACGACATTTTAAATGTGTTTAACTCAATTATAAATAATTATTTATCGGATGACGAATTTGCATCGGTTTTTGAAAGCGGCGGCATAGAAGGGTTTAGGAATGCCCAAGCGCAACTGGAAATCATTAAAAATGATTTTACGGATAATGCACAGCTAAATGCTGTGTGTGACGCATATGCGGGCAAGCTTAAAAATCTGTACGGTTTGATTAAAAGCACAGCTCCCGATGCCAAGGTGTATTTTACAAATATATACAATCCCTTTGCAAAAATTCATATCCCGGGATTGAACGTAAGGGAACTGACGGATTCGTATATACAAAAAATGAATAATGCTTTTGAATCAAACGGCGGCTACGGTGTGGCGGATGTATGCGGTGCCTTTGCAGGTTCTTTTGCAAATGTAATAAATGTTCAGGACGATTTAAAGTCACTTGACCCGCATCCGAATATCACCGGACACAAGGTTATATCAAATGTGGTTATCGAAAAGATTGCCTCGGATAATTCAAAGTTGCATCAGATTTTTGATTTTACACAAAAAGTCGTTTCGGCTCCTGTCGGCGGAAATGCAGATACGGAAGCGGCAGCATCCGATGTGGCAGATGACGATGAAAAAAAGCTCGTTGAATTTAAAAATGCCGGAGTAAGCACTGTTAAATTCGTCGGATTGCTGTTAAACGGTACAGCGGTATTTAAAGCGTTATTTTAAAAAAAGAATTATGTGGAGGGAGGAGATTTTTTGAAGGAAAATACTGTTCCGGAGGCGGTTATTAAACGATTGCCGCGTTACTACAGATATTTAGGCGAGCTTTTACAAAAAAACATAAACAGAATTTCATCCAGAAAGCTGAGCGAGCTTTTGGGTTTTACCGCATCACAGATAAGACAGGATTTGAACTGCTTCGGCGGCTTCGGTCAACAAGGTTACGGCTACAACGTTGAAATGCTTTATAAAAAAATCGGAGCTATTCTGGGACTTGATCGAGGATATAAAGCGATTATAATAGGTGCGGGATATTTGGGACATGCATTGGCATGCTACGGTGGATTTAAAAAACGTGGTTTCTCGGTTATAGGGATATTTGATATAAATCCGGAAATAATCGGCACCGAAATAGGAGGCCTTACGGTATCCGATTATTCGGATATAGACAGCTTTATAGATAAGCAGCAGCCTGACATTGCGATGCTCACCGTGCCTAAAACAGCGGCTAACGATATAGCTGTTCACTTAACTGCCAAAGGCATAAAAGCACTGTGGAATTTTGCATATGCCGATTTGTCGCTTCCCGACGATGTGGCTGTGGAAAACGTACATCTCAGTGATTCGCTTATGAATCTGTCTTATCGTCTTACCGATATAAAAAACAAAGGAGAAACGCAATGATTACAATTGCACTTACAGGTCCGAGCGGAACCGGCAAAAGTCATCGTTCGGTTTGGCTTGCCGGAGAAAAAGGTGTTGATTACATAATTGATGACGGTCTTTTAATAAGCCGTAATAAGCTTATCGCCGGTACTTCCGCCAAAAAAGAAAAAACCAAAATCGGCGCTGTCAAAAGAGCAATATTTGAAAATGAAAAACAACGTGCGGATATGACAGCCGCCATAAAAAAGTATAATCCGCACGGCATTTTGATATTGGGAACAAGCGACCGTATGGCTGAGAAAATAAGGCAACGACTGGAGCTTCCCGAATTTTCCGAAATTGTGCATATTGAGGACATAGCTACCGAAGATGAAATATCAAAGGCACGTCATATACGCGCCACTCAGGGTAAGCATGTAGTACCTGTTCCGACCATGGAAATCAAAAAAACATTTTCGGGATATTTTGTCGACCCGCTCAGCGCCTTTAAACGCTTTTCAAGCACCGAACAGAAATATGATAAATCCATAGTTCGTCCCAAGTTCAGCTATATCGGTGATTTTCAAATCAACGATACTGTTTTGAATCAAATTGCAAAGTATGAGATATCACGATGCCGTGGCGTAAAAAACGTGTTCAGGGTTTACTCTCAGCAACTTGAAGGAGGCATTGCCTTTAATATTGAGGTGTCCCTGGAATACGGTGTCAGCATACCGCAGTGCTGTCAAAAAATGAGAAATGCCGTTTCAAATGCTGTGTCAAAATATGCAGAAATGTATACGGAGGCGGTTAATGTAACCGTAAAATCCCTGGAAATGCCTTAAAGTATATCCGAGATAATTTACTGTATGTGAATTATCTCGGATGTTTTATGTATAAAGCTCTAAATGAGCTTAAGCGCAGTTGTGATAAGTTTTTTATTCGGCGGGTATACACTGTCAAAATCACTTATAGGCAGAGGATTTGAGCCGAGCCCTATTTCAACGGTGTAGCCGGGACGGTTATAGTACGAAATGTACCAATCCTTGTATCCGGCAAAGCCCGATGCATACGGCGTAGTATCGAGAAAATATCCGCTTGCTTCCGAAAGTGCAGTACCTATTTCCTCCGAACGCGGCGGAAGGTAATTCAGGTATTTCCAGTATATTACCTCGCCTTGTGTGTGGTATGACAGCGTAAGCGAGAAATCATGCAAAAGAGTGTAATTGTATACATTGCGGCTTTCAACGGCGGAAAGTGGTGCCGTTCCCACGAAGTCACGCGGTGCGGGTGACATGAAGCCCTGCTCTGCTTTTATTTGTTTCGCTCTTTGCCATCCGGCGGGATAATTTAAATTCAAATCAGTACCTTCGATATTTGCTTTCCAGCCGTTCGGAAAAGGTATGAACGAATAATCGGCTGCTATGCTTCTTGCATTTAGATAAAACTCGTTATCGGTACTTAAAGCACCGTTTACCAAATCCACTCCGTCGGGATTTACCAGCGGCATGATGTACAGCGTTTTTGAATTATACAGTTCGGCGGCTGATTCACCGTCAATAATACCGTCATTTGAT